>JABMSA010000271.1 GCA_013202185.1 Planctomycetota bacterium | reverse complement strand
CTGTTGCACCTGTTGCGTCTGTCATCGATTTTGCACCTGTTGCGTCTGTTGCGTGTGTTGCGTCTGTTGCATTTGTTGCGTCTGTTGCATTTGTTGCACCTGTTGCATGTGTTGCGGGTGTGTTGGTGATGAGGGCTTTTGTGTAGTACAGTATAGTGGGCGGCGCGGGCGTTTTAGATGCGATATAGGGCGCGGGGCCGGTGCGGCTTTGGTGGGCGTTGCTGCGGCTGGCGCCGGAGGTGAGGGAGCAGATACTGGCAGAGCCAAGAACTGGCTTGGGAACGGAGATTACGGAAAGGTTGCTTCGGCAACTTCGTAGGTGAAGAGCAAATCGGAGTAAGTCGTACGCTTCGCACAGATCACCGGAGGGTAAATCCCCACCACAACATGAGTACTCCCGTCACGGACGCGTGTGCGAGAGAAGGGGCCGCCAAGGGCAGGACTGGCCGCTACGCGCTGACTGAGCTCTGACAAAGCACCTGATGCATAGTCCATCTCAACGACCAGCAGGCGTTCAAACGGGTGTGCAAGAACCCCGACACGTCCAGCTCATTCATCTCTCCAACGCGTTGGTTGTCTGAGTTCTCGTTTCCAACAAAGCACTGTCAACTACTGTATAGCGTAACGTCACGATGTCACGGTATGCTACGGCAGCATCGGCAAGTGCCACTCCCAGATCAATCGGTAAGTATCAGGCGATCGGCATCGCTGTCCGGCTCATCGCTCCCTTGGTGATTGCTCCGATGGTTTGGGCGAACATTCCATGCGATCCACTTGATGCCCTTCTCTTCTTCCGGCTCATGGCCGGCCTGCACGTACCACGCTTCGGTTTCGTCATCCGGCCGCTGGCGGAGTGTGGATTCTGGCAATTCCGAAAGAAGGGTGTCGCCTAGGACGGGAGTATCCGCGTCTTTGTACTTGTTGACATTGGGGAAAGTGACGCCGCCGATGAGGCCCTGCTTCCTGAGCCGCGTGCTGTGCGTTGTGTCGTATCGTGCAGGAACAACCTGAGGCGTCAGTATCTTCACAGCAGAATAGGAGTTGTCCACGAGCCGTTTTGCGACTTCCGGATGCTCTTTGATCATCCAGCGCGAAATTGCCACAACCCGTGCGGCGCGCTCGACTTCCGCGAAGATCGGGAACTCCGCCGCATACTCAGCGTAGTGCTCCTTGAGATGCTCGGCGAACTTCATCGGCCCACTGTGCTTGCTCTTCGCCCGCACTTCAACCTCGAAATCGCGAAAGACAGCCACATTGCGCTTCTCTGTCGTGTGAACTGTTACACGGGTCAGCTCTATCCAAACGGACGAGTAGTCGCTACGGCCGGACGCCCGCAGATGCTCAACAGGCTCTGCAGCAGCCATCTCGATGATCGTCTTGAAGCCTGGTATCTTGCTGCGGATGGGTTCTCGGAGGAAGATATCGTACCCGTGGCTGAGGCTCTTCAGCATCCTGTCTCCCTCGAACAACGTGTAGGCAAGGTGCGAGTTCCACAGGTGGTCCGAGTAGAACTCGACCGATGTCTCAAAGGCCACGTACGGGTATTCTCGCGGCGTGTCGTCGTGAGCAAAACGCGCATCGAACACGCGGCTCATGGTTACACCAACGTCGTCGCCCGCCAGCGAGCAGCGCAGAGCTGTCACAAGGTCTTCGAACATGAAAGGCGACAGCCGGCCGGTGTCCTTATGGCCGAAGAGAACCACGCCGATGTCTGGGTCGACCATCGCACCGGCAATCACCTCCATCTGTGAATACAGCGTCCACGCTTCCTTCCAGCGCCCCTCATCCGGCACAAACCGGGAGCGTATCTGGTCGCGGAAGTATCCGGCCAATTCCCCCTCAGGATGACGCCGCAAGAATGTTTCGTATGACACGAGAGTACCCATGTTCTTAGCCCACAGGTAGGCGCGGTGTTCCCCGTGCGGCATCGCTGAGGCCGTGATCGCCGCGCCACCATAACGCTTCTCGGCCTGTATCGTGGCGACATTGACGTACTTGTAGACCGGCTCCGGACTGTGGGAGGCCTTTACTACCGGCACCTCATCATAGTCAGTTCTGCATCCCATAGGCCAGAGCGCGAGCAGGAAGGCGACAGGAAGGCACAGCCAGAGCGTGAAGTATTTCCGTTTCGGATAAGGTGCGCTCATATTTCAACCTCACCGCGCTTTGCGCAACATCAGCACGAACTTATCCGGATTACGAGCGAGTGACAGGTGGCGGAACTCCGTGACCTCACGTCGTGCCAAAACGAAAGGCATCCACCCGGTCTCGTCGATTATCTTGTCGCTATCGTCCTTGAACTTGACCTGAATCTGACACTCGGCGGACTTGTTTGCGTCGTTGTAGAAGCGCGCGTAGATTTCCATTCTGCCGCTATCGAGCTGCTTTGCCTCGATGTGTTCGCATTTGATTTGAAACCTGAGCTGGTAGTCGACGTACACAAGGGCCGCGTTCAGCTCGAGCACTTCCGACGAAGGGGGTACGCCGCGTGTGGGCCCGCACGCCGTGAGAATAACCGCCAGTAGGGTAACTGAAACTGCAAGGGTATGTCTGCTCACTTAACCATCTCCTTTCGACTCAGCGGCCTTGGTAGCCGATACCAGGTACGCCATACTTCTTGCTCTCGTAGTCGTTCTCCCATACTATGATACCGGTCTCGGCATTCGTCAAGCGAAATGCGTATCTGTGGTAGGCCACCATTTGCTTGCCGTCTGCCTTGCGTTGAGTGTAGGCGCGACCGATGAGAAAGAAGTCTGCGCCCGGGAGGTTCTTCCTCTCACGAGAGTCCAACTGGCCGGCGCGTTTTGCGTCGCGCTCGGCAAGAATCAGGTTGCTTGATTCGCGATCGAGAAAAACCAGCTTGCCATTGGAGTGCTCGATCAAATGCTTACGGATCATGCTTTGGATTGTTGCTGAATCGAAGTCGATTGTGAGTGTCCTGTTGGTAATGGTCGGGAATGCTATGACGACCTGGCCCTCCATTTTATGGATGACCGGCAGGTCAATGATTGCCACGGCCATTTCGCGCGCCATCTGTCTCAGGTCGAGATCACTGACCTCGATGTCCTTGACAGGTTCGTCGCCAATAGGCACTCGGCTAACCGTGCCGACACACCCGCAGCATAGCAGGAGGCTCGCGATTGCCAGCCGTAGCGCCCAATAAACCGAACTCGAATTATACATGGCGGTTCGTCTCCTGTGGTAGGTCAATCCTTAGGCAGCAATATCCGTGTAACACGGAAACGCGGATGAGTGCTCGCCCGGGTGGTTTCCAGCAATTTGGCTTCGGCTACCTGAAAGAGCCATCCAGTTTCGTCGTAGTTCAGCAGAAGCATCTCGTCGGGCTGTTCCCCGCAAGCTGTCAGCCTCTGTCTGTGGTCGTAGAAGAACGTCCTGCTTCGTCCATCGCTTGCCTTGACTACGAGCCGCCCCGTGCGGTGCTCGTACCCGTAGAGCAAACGCTGGCCTTGTGTCTCGTGTGCAAGTAGCCGCCCTTCCTTGTCGTATTCGTTCTCGAACAACGCCCTGCGGTCACATTTAACAGACGTCAGCCACCCGTTTGGCCCGTAGCTGCATTCGCACGGCTGTCGTTGTCCGGGAAAAGTTGCGATGCGCCCCTGATGCAGGGAGAATTGTCCGTCGACGTCGCCGCTGGAGAAGCGGACTTCGTCAGCCGCGTGTTGAAAAGAGCACAAGCCCCTTTCAGCTTCGATTGCCTGAAGCCTGCCCTTGACGTACACGTAACGGGCAAGCTGTATCCCGTTATTCGTCGTCGTAGTGAGGCGGCCGGCGGCGTCGAAAGCCAGTTCGCGACCATCTTCACATTGCAGGCGGTAGCCCTGGTCACCGAGGTAACGCAGATCGGGTTGAAGTGGGCTCGTCACCTTTTCATAGCTGGACATGTCATTGTCGGCAGCCTCCGCGGATCGGCGGTAGGGGAGCCGCACGCCATTGCCGAAGTCGACTACAGTGATGATGCGCGGCGGGGAGGCACCCTGACCATCGTTAACTTCGATTGCGAATGGTGCGAAGGACCATCCCTTGCCGAAGCCGGTATCGCCGGTATGGCCGGAGAGGTAGAACGGCTGAACCTGTGCAGGCACGTCATTGAAATGCGGTGTAAAGGGGAAGTACACCCCGGAGATTTCGAAGAGCTGCCGAGAGCCGGGCACTCTCACTCCGTTCATCTTCTGGCCGTCGATCACTACCCCGGTGGCAACTTCGTCATTGCCGCCCAAAGCTTCGGTAATGTGCTCGGCAATCTCCCGGGCGCCGCCACCGCCGATGATGACCTCCACCTCAGGAGAGAAAAGAATTCCGCCGGGTGGAAGGCGTGTTGCCATATGGGCCGAGATGACCGGGACGGGGTGGGGGTGAGCAAACGGCTGCCAAGATAACCCGGGTATCACCTGCCACGTAAACTCGTGACGTGGGAAGGCCGAACTGTGAAGGGCGGCTATTCTTTCGAAGGCCAACGAATGGCGGACGCTGCGCATCATCCTCTGGCGAGACGGAAGCATGCGATCAAGGTTGCGCGGCTCGGCTGGCGGACGCCGTCGCAGAGGCATTGCCGGCGCTGCTGTGAAGCCAGTGAATATTGGCTGGTCGTTCTTCGGTGCGCCCCTGTTGAACGCGAAGCGCTGCACTGAGATGCCAAATCCAAGATCGTTCGGCTTGGCATCGCTCGCCGGTGTATCGCCATTGAGTGAATGGCCCTGTGGTGGGAAATCATTGGGCATTTCCCACGTATCGATCGGAACTGTCCACGAGAGGGCCTCGGAAGATGGCCGCGACGCGAGGACCGCCATCTTCAAAGCACTGACGTCACCGTCTTCCAGCGCCAGGAGGATGGCCTCCAGCTCGATGCCGCCGCTCAACTGGACCAGTGCGGCCGTTTCGTCGCCGCTGCGAAACTCCCCCACGCGCTCAACAAGGCGGTAGGTATCAGGAGTGAGCTTCCTTCTGACCGACTGCTTTTCGACAAGGTACGCCAGGTCAGGTCGGTCGTCTGCCAGGTGAGCGATACCTTCGGCAATCGCCACGAGGTCGAAAAGCGCCTTCAGCCGCTGCAGCACGGGATGTGCTTCGGAAGCGGTCCAGAAGCTCTCCGTGAAGAGTCGGGCGAACTCCTCTGCCACATCATCCTTCTGCTCTTCCTTCTTGCCGGATGGTTGAGCACCGGCAGGAAGGGTCTCGGCCCGGACTCCGAGGCTCAGTTCCTCGATCACGAACACATCGTCCTTCTCGACGATGAAAGACTGCTCGGCTCTCACGTGGAACCAGAAGCGGCTCTGGACCATGCTGTGTTCGCTTACCGCGCTACCCTTGTTCTGCTCAACGACCTTTGTCGAATCCTTCTCCGACAGCCACCTCACTTCATCGACAGCCTGGCCCTGTTGGCGCAGCCTTTCTCTTGTCGCTGTGTCGTAGAGCTTCAGGTAAGGAGAAATGCCGCCGACCTCATCGAGCAGGCCCAAACTGTAACGCTTCAGCATGATGTCGCTGTTGAGGAAGTCGGTGCCGAATTCGGTATCTTCAATGCCGCCGTCGAAGCGGACCTCCTGCATGCCTGTCTTCTCAGTGTGCTGAACTCGATCGATGCTCACACGGGGGTAGTCTTTCTTCTGAAGGCGTGAGCGCAATGCTACGATCAAGTCATCAATTCTGACTCCCGGCAGATCGTCGCGGACCTTACCAACAAGGATGATGTCTTGTGTTTTCCTATCGAACACCATCCCTGCGAAGCGAGAAATCCCGGCCATGCCTTGCAGTTCGTTGTTGTCGGCCGGCTCCGTCGCAAGCAATCGATCTGCCTCACGAAGCGAAAATGCCTTGATCTGCCCGGCAAGGCACGGCTGGCCGAGCAAGAGCACAGCGAACGCTGCGAGCAGGACAAATGCCTTATTGCAGGGTCGGAGGTTCATCACTGTTTGCCTCCGGTAGACTCGTTCTTCGGAGGCGTTTGTGCCGTTGGTTTGTCAATTACGTACAGCAAGCCGTAGACATTGGAGACTCCCCAACGACCTCGATTCGACCGGGCTTTGCTGGGGTCAGAGTCTGCGCCGCCAGGTTCCATTCCCGGGACAACATTGATGAGTCCTGCAGCAACCTGTCGATTTACCTCCGCTGTAAGCACGTCAACTGTTCCTGCTATTAGAATCCACTCTTTCCAGCCACGTTCATGCGGTAAAGGTACAAAGGGGTTAGCCGGTAAGAGCTCAGGTCGAACAGATGCAAGCCCTACGCCGTCAAATTCGTCCTCGTCCTTGGGTTTGTCCTCGTCCTCATCCTTGGGTTTGTCCTCGTCCTCGTCCTTGGGTTCGTCCTCGTCCTCGTCCTTGGGTTTGGGCGGAAAACGGCCCTTGATTTTCCCTCCAAACACTCCTGGGATACCAACCCAAATTTCCCATTCTGTCGCTTCCAATGCGAACATCGTCCCTTCAGGCAGATGCCTTACTTCCACTCCGATTGGAGTCTCTTCATTTGGAAGCTGAATACTTCTTACTGTCGTACCTACCGCCCTCGCATCTTTCACAGCGCGGTCCAATCTCGCTAGTTCAGTAGCAAGGCAATTACGTTGAATCAACATCTCAAGATTAGCTTCTTCTGATACTGCGTCGAAGTACCCGCGCGCCCGATCATAACCTCCACTACCGTATTGCGCACAACCCAATCCGATCAGCGATAAAATTGGACCCTCATCCTTGGAGAGTACTTTCCCTTTCTCAAAGTGCTTCTCTCCTTCCACTGAGTTCAAGTACACGTTTAGCGTACCTCTGCTGGTAAATGCATCGGAAAAATCTTTTTTTGCTCGAGCGGCCTTTACAAAATAGACACGGGCCATTATAGTGTTGCCAACGGCATGAGCAACAACACCACGCGCGTTTAGAGCAAGATAACATCTTGGATCAATGTCCAACGCTCGATCGAAGGACCGTGACGCGGAATCCCAAACTCTTCGACGGGCAAAGGCGTCCCCCTGGAGGTACAACGCTATGGCGTTGTCCTGATGCATCTTCGCGAAGCTATCCGCCCATGCCTGCCATTGCGCGCGGCTCTCGTCATCCACTGCTGAGGCGAACAGTTCAAGCGAGTCGTTGCTGCGGTTGAGGGCCAGGCACGCGTGGCCCTTTATGAGGCGCGCGACAGGTGAAGGCGTATCCTGGCTTGCTTCCGCCAGGAGGTCCGCAACCTCGCTCCAGTTCTCAGATAGCAGAGCCTTCTCAACGCTGTCCGGGACGGTTGGTCCTACTGGATCGGCCGCGGACGACGCTGCAAATGCCAGAATGGCCAGTACGCCGCTGAATGCTGCATTCCAGTGCATTGAATACTCTCCTGTCGGCCAGGACAGCCTCATTCCTTCTCAGTCTTGACCGTATCCGATCGTACGTATCGGACGCTGAACCGGATTTCCTCGAAGTTGGCGGTTCCGGGCGTGGGGGAGGCCATACACTTGCCTCCCTTCACTACGTGCGGCCCGTGTTCGCAGAGGTTGTTGCAGCAGAGGTGGGCCGGCGAGCTGAGCTGTATCCCTCTGTCGCTATAGGCGCGGACAAGGTCTTCATACTCCATGTCGAGCAGGAAGCCGTCGCGGTGGTAATGCTCCATAAGTTTCGGCGTAGGCGTGCAACAGCAGGTGCCGCCGAAGATGAAAGGCTTGGTTCCGGCCATATGGCCAACGGAATCGAAGCAGTGGACAGGTTCAGGACTGGCTGAGGGTTTCGCCACGAATGGTGGCGTTCTGGCGGCGCAGCTTGCTATAAGGCACGTAATGGCTACAAGCGGAAGCAGGAAACTTACCGAGCGTCCGGCAGGGAAAAGTCTTCTCGAGAACATATTGCATTTCCTTATTTCTTCTTGCTGTCTGCCTTGGCAGCAAGGGAGTCTTCAAGGCTGACGCGGGTGAAGCCTTGGAGGTTCTGGTAGTCGCTCAAGAGCCGAACGTAGAGAAGCCGTGGCGGATTGCCTGGCGAACCTACGGGGATGTCGTACCACGTTTGCTTGTACCGACTCGGAGCCGGCTCGTAGGCGCCGTCTGCCGCAAAATCGAACGTCAGCGTATGCAGGCCCGGCGGCATTGAGAATGTCCCGATGTAGAACTTTCGGGGCATTCCCTGCCAACAGCGCAGGTCTCGTTTTTCATGCAGACCTGCATCCCTGCCGGCGAGGGCGCTAAGGAATGCATTCACGACTTCCTTGCCGACAGCTCTGGCTACGGCGGCACCGGTCGCCTTGCCCGCCTTGTGGCTGTCGGCCTGGACCAGGAAGTCTGTGACTTCGTGCAATTCCCCGGCAAGCTTCTCGTTGCAGTGCATCTCGAGCCTGCCTGTGGGAACAACCCCAGCGCGCACCTTGATGGTCCAGAAAGCTCCCTGCTCTTTCCATGGCCCTATGCCAACGCTGCCCAACACCACGAGATTCCCTTCGAGCGCACCCTCTTGCAGCAACGGGTGGTCCGGGAAGCGCGCTCGTGCGCTCCTCAAGTTCGCTTCTGCCTCTTCCGGCTCGCCAAGACACTTATGGCACAGAGCAGCCATGTAATATGCCGCGATGAAGTCTTCGCGAACAGCCGGGTCGTCGTTGTGGGTTTCCAGGTCCTCCGCGAGTGCAGCCCGGAATGCTGCCAGGGCATTGGAATAATGGCCGAGCTGGAACTGGCAGATCCCGCGGTAGAAGAACGCAGCAGCTCTCTCATATGGAAAGCCCCGATAGGTCCGGAGGCACTCGTTGAGTATGACGGCCTCGTCTTCGCGCGAGTCCGATTCAATCTGGTTCATCACCTGGAGGCCGTTCCGGAGGCGCGAGTCACTGTGCTGCCGGTCGCCCCAAGCGAAGAACAGATCGCCTCGGGCCAATTCCCAGAAGCCATAGTTCTTGTCGTTCTCCGCACAAACTGGCTTCTGGAAATGCGTGATCGAGGTGTTGCTGTCAGGGTCCCAGTAGATGGGCTGCTGTATGGCACAGCTCGACAAGAGAAGGAAGCTGAATAAGCACAGCAAGTAAGCTGAAAGTCTGAATGGCATGAACTTTTCCTCCTGCCAGTGTAGTGTTTCACTCTGTTGCTGGATCATCCAGCACAGCTCAATGTATACAGTCCCGAACCTCTCGACGCCACACCCTAAGCCGCAGCGGCTACGACAACCATATCGCAATCAACCGGTCCGTGGCGATTATACCACAACCAAACCGGTTTGACAAGGAGTTTTTCCGGAAGAATGAGCCGGTTGCGTTGTTGGGATCTTCTTGGTGGCGAACGAATTCTGTACGGTGTCGAAACTATCTTCCCCGCATGCATATCTGCCATTAGGCGTTTGAAGGCCGTTTGAGGGCATCATGGGAAAGTCTTTTTTCCTTCTTGTTCGACCATTTCCTCCTTGTATCGGGAATACGTTCCAGCGACTCGAAATGCAACTGCGGAAAAACATACGGCAAGACCATCCGCGTCAAGCGCGACATCGACCTGCGACGCTTTCCGCCCATCCCGCGTGCGACCAAGCAATTGCAGCGCAAGATCGGCGACGCGGCATGGCCACCCGCGGCCCGCCACAACCGACCCCACCGCAGCAGCCGCAGCCACGTCATGTCCTGATCCTGCCCGAAATGCCACCAAACAGCCTTACTGACCACTGGAGCAACGTCTCCGGAGGACCATCCCCAACTGCCAGCTTCGCTTGGCCACGTCTTTCGAATCCGGGCAGGCAATCGCCGGCTTGCAACGCAACCGGCTCGTGAAGTCGGAGCGGCAACGGAGGTGGTTCGAAACCAACGACAACAGAGGGCATGGCAACGGCTGCCCTTGGGGCAGCTTCGCCGAGCTTCTGGCTCGGCAGGCATGAATGTTCGGCTAACCTACTCGGGTATGTGTTTAGCGTGTAGAAGCGGCGTTTTACGGGCCTTTCTCGGATTTTGGCGTCGAAAGGTGGCGATTCTTGCGGCCTGCGCCCTTGAAAGCCCCTGATTCTACGGGCATCTGGGACGCTAAACAGATACCTACTCGGAGAGTAGGTGCCCCCACCTGTGCCGGCGGCGCGCTAGTGTCACGTCCCGTAAGTTCATTACTTAAGTCACGGCGAGGGCTGGGCAGGCGATTCGCTCGAAGACCGGCTCAGCACTTCCCCTACTTGGCCGCCATCTCCCCCTGCATGAGACGGATTTATGCAAGTTGTTTCTGGTACATGTCACTAGGCCGCCCCTTCAGGGCTCTTGTTTTGTTGTCAGGGTTCCCAGTGCGATGCCCTGGGCTTTCATAGTACGCCCCTTATACTAATAACCCCGGGTTATCCACAGGCGGCGGAAGGCTCACTACCACACAGCCTCCGTCGCCGCCGACTGTGGGTAACTCGGCCGACCCGGCAGTGGTCCTTGTGGATAAATCGGAGATCGGCATAATCAGACTCAAACCAGATGAGGTTCAGGCCCGGCAGCGGAAGGAACAATTCGCCCCCGTTCTTCGAGAACCGCCCAGAGACTTTCCTCCGCCGCCGGTTGCCGCACGGCTCAAGCCGCAATCAGATGTCGTGCTTCGAGCACCTTGTATAAGGACCGGCCGCTCCGTGCAGCTGCCTGAACGAACCCTTTGACAAGGAGACAGCAATGGAAGAAAAGTATTGGGCCGCCGTTGATTGGAGCGACGACGAGCACGTCGTGAGCATTGTAGACGATGAGCGCAAGAAAGTCAAGACTTTTGCCGTCGACCACACCGACGAGGGCCTGGATCGAATGGCCGACAGGTTGAGAAAGTTCGTGCCGCTGGCCGGCGTGGCTATCGAACTCAACCGCGGCCTGGTGGTGCAAAAGCTTCTCGACGAGCGCCTGACGGTTTATCCGATCAATCCCAAGCTCTCCAAAAAGTGGCGTGATGCACAAAGCGTCAACGGGTGCAAGAGCGACCCAGGCGACGCCTTCGTGATGGCCACAGGCCTGCAGCGCTACCACGAACAGTTGCGTTCGCTCGAGCCCGAGGATCCGCTCACCCGCCAGTTGACGGGCCTGTGCACAACAGAATGCCGGTTCATCAGAACCCACACGGTATTTGTCCAGCAGCTCAAAGCCTGCCTGAAAAGATACTATCCGCAGGCCCTGGAGTGGTTCGACGACTGGACCGGCCCCACGCCCCTGGATTTCCTCAAGCAGTTCCCCACGCCCGAAAGACTCAGGAAAGCCACAAAATCAAAACTCATCGGCTTCCTCAAGACTCACCATCTGCGTCTGCTTCCCAAATGGCAGCAGAAGATCGACCGGCGGGCCGACGACACCTGGCCCCACGACCAGGCCACAACGTCCGCCGGCAAGCAGGAGGCGTTGGGTCTCGTCAAGATGCTCAGGCAAGCCAAGCAGTGCATCAAACAACAGCGCCAAGCAATCCGAGAACTCTTCCAGCTCCACCCCGACGCGCACATCTTCGACTCGCTTCCGGGCGTCGGCGAGAGACTGGCACCGCGGCTGCTGGGCCACTTCGGCACCAACCGCGACCGCTTCCCCGACGCCCGCCCTCTTCAGCAGCTCAGCGGCACAGCCCCCATTACCAGAGGCAGCGGCAAGAGCTACACGGTGCGAATCCGCAGAGGTTGTCAGAAAGACTTCCGCAACGCAATGCACTGGGTCGCCAAATGCAGCATCAACACATGCAGTTGGGCGCGGGCCTTCTACGACAAATGTCGGGCCGCCGGCGATCACGACGCTCTGGCATTACGCAAACTGGCAAACCGATGGCTGAAAATAATCTTCTGCATGTGGCGAGATCGCCGTCCTTACGATGAGGCCAAGTACCTGGAGTCACTGATCAAGAGGGGAAGTCCCCTGCTGCGATACATGCAGTCTTAATGTGGATAACTTCCCCGGAAAACACCTTGAACTGGCACATAAGATGTCTTTGGGGCT
>JABMSA010000270.1 GCA_013202185.1 Planctomycetota bacterium | reverse complement strand
CAGCGAGCTTATGGTTGTCTTGCCCACGCCTCCCTTACCTGAAACTGCTATCTTCATCTCAATTTCATAGTATAACCGATTCGCCTGAAAATTTCCAGGGAATACGATGGGAATTATGCGGGCATTTTGTGGAAGAATGTGTTGAGCGGTCGGGGAAGCCGCTTGCAGGGGAGCGCCCGCGTGTGGTCCCCGGGAGGGGCTGGTTATGTCGTTTCCACAAAATACCGCATCGAGACTTTCTTGTACTCGTCGGAGGAGAAGAGCACCTCGTAATCGGTCAGCTCCAGCTCGCCGGAGATTCGCGCGGCAAGCGCCAACACCTCCTCCTTCGATTGCCCGTGAATCATTGCGAAGAGGTTGTAGTTCCACCCGGGCGCCGACGACCGATGATAGCAGTGCGACACCTCCGCATAGCCGGCCAGGCGCTCGCCGATGGCGTCGATGCAATCCGGCGAGACGTTGAACACGCACATGCCGTTGGCCACGAAACCAAGCTGCCGATGGTTCACGACGGCGCCGAACCGCCGGATGACTCCGGCATCAAGCCATTGGGCGATCTGCTCGACCACCCGCTGCTGCGTGCAGCCCAGGACGCGCGCCGGTTCGTCAAACGGCTGCGCGATCACGGGCAGGCCGTCCTGGAGGAGGCGGACGAGCTTCTTCTCGTCGTCGCTCAGCTTGGACGCAGGCTTGGAAGATTTGTCGGCAACGGGCTGCGACTGCTGCTTGGGGACGAGCTGAAAGTCTACCTTGATCTTGTAGACGGCCAGCGCCGGAAGGCTGTAGAAATCGTCGATGCCCGTTTGGCGGCGGAGGCTTTCGAGGATCGTGTCGATCGCTTCGGACGTGGGCGCGGTGAGAGTGAACCAGAGGTTGTACCGGTGCCGGCGGCGATAGTTGTGCGTTACGCCATCGAGGCGGCTCACAAGCTCGGCCACCTCCCGGAGCCGGTCTTCCGGCACGCGCGCCGCAACGAGCGTCGAGGAGTATCCCAGGCTGTGCGAGTCGAACACGGGCCCGAGGCGGCGTATGGGGCCATCGGTGCAGAGGCGGGCCGTTCGGCTGATGACGTCGTCGGGTGCGAGGCCCAGTTGCCGCGATAGGGCGTGAAAAGGCTCTTCGGCGACGGGCAGCCCGGTCTGGATGACGGAGAGGATCCTCTTGTCGACGTCATCGAGCTTGGCGGCACCGTTGTCTTTTGCGGGTGTGCGTCTGGGCTGATACACGCAGAAGGGTTCTTCGTTGAGGTAGTCGCCGCTGAGGGCGTATGCCCTTGCCCGGCACCCCCCGCAGACCTTGCGATATTCGCAATAGCCGCAGCGGCCGTGGTAGGAGTTTGTGTCGCGCACGTTGCGGAAGACTTCCGACGTCTCCCATATTGTTTTGAAGTCGAAGCCGGTGCTGCATACGTCGCCGCATTCGACGTCGAGGAACCCGCATATCTGTACCTTGCCGCGATGCGAGATGAACGCGAAAGACTTGCCGCCCATGCACCCCGCGCCGCCGTGCGGCCCGGGCTTGTAGCCCTCTTCGCGGAGGATGCGCTGGTAGTGCGGCGCGCACGTTACGCGGATCATGATGTCGGAATGTTGCTGCCGGCCGGCAAGCCACCGGAGGGTGTTTTCGTATTCTTCCGGCGTTATCTCCTGGTCTGCGAGGGCCGCTCCGCGCCCTGTCGGTACCAGCAGAAACGGGTTGAATACCCTGGCGCCGAGGCTCACGGCGAGGTCTCGAATTGCCTCCAGCTCGGCGAGGTTGTGGCGGGTGACGGTGGTGTTGATCTGAAAATCGAGCCCCGCGCGCCTGGCGGCTTCGATCCCTCGAACAGACGCCTCGAAGGCGCCGGGCACCGCGCGGAATGCGTCGTGAGATTCGGCCGTTGCGCCGTCGAGTGAGATCGAAATGCGGCGGATGCCCGACTTCACGATCTTCGCCGCCGTGTCGTCGTCGATCAGCACTCCGCAGGGCGCCATCACCACCGGCAGATCGAGCCCGTGTGCGTATGCGGCGACGTCGTAAATATCGGGCCTGAGCATCGGCTCGCCGCCGGTGAGGATGATGATGGGCCTGGCGAACGACGCGATGTTGTCGAGAAGACTGTAGCATTCTTCGGTGGAAAGCTCGCCTTCGTAGGGTGTGGTTTGGGCGGCGGCCCGGCAGTGCTTGCAGGCGAGCATGCACGAGCGTGTTACTTCCCACGCGATCAGGCGCGGCAAGGGGCGGCCATCGGCGCCGTGTGAACCCGGATGGCTCATGCATCGTCCTCCGGGAGGCCGACCGATGTTTCTTCGTCGGTGAGGTAGCAGGCGGGGTCGGGCTGCCAGAGGTCGCCGGTGGCCGTTTCGGCTCTCACGCGGAAGTTGCCTCCGCACACGTCGAGAAACTTGCACGTTGCACAGCGGCCCTTCACGTGCGGGCGCTTGTCCTTGAGCTTCGCCATCAGCGGGTCCGACAGATCGGTCCATATCTCGGAAAACTTGCGCTCGGTAACGTTGCCAAACGAAACGTGTCGCCAAAACTGGTCGGCATGCACGGCGCCGTCCCACGAAACGCACCCGATGCCGTTGCCGCTCGAGTTGCCTCGGTTCATGCGCAGCAGCCTGGCCACGTCGGCGGCGCGCGGGCTGTTTTCGCGGACCATTCGCTGGTAAAGGTAGGGGCCGTCGGCGTGGTTGTCTACGGTTAGCACTTCCTTGGGCAGGCCGTCGGCGTGGAGTTGCGCCGTGTGGTCGATGATGAGGTCTACTATGCGGCGGGTGCCCTGGTGGTCGAGGTCCTCATTCATCAGCTCGGTGCCTCGCCCGGCGTATACGAGGTGATAGAAGCAGACGCGCGGAATGTTTTCGTCGCGCAGTATCGAGAATATGCCGTCGACTTCGTCGACGTTGCGCTTGTTGATGGTGAATCGCAGGCCGACCTTAATGCCGGCCTTGAGGCAGTTGCGTATGCCCCGCAGGGCCTTGTCGAAGGCGCCCTCGACGCCCCTGAACTTGTCGTTTACGTCGCGCAGGCCATCGAGCGAAACGCCCACGTAGCTGAGGCCGATCTCCTTGAGGCGGGCGGCCTTTGCCTCGTCGATGAGCGTGCCGTTGGTTGAGATCACCGCCCGCATTCCGAGGCCGGTGGCCCGCGCGGCCAGGTCGAAGAGGTCGCGGCGCATCAATGGCTCGCCGCCGGAAAAGAGGATCACCGGCGCGCCGAACTCGGCGAGGTCCTCGAGCAGGGCAAATCCTTGCTCGGTGGTCATCTGCCCGCTGTATTCCTGGTCGGCGGAATGCGCGTAGCAGTGCACGCAGCGCAGGTTGCAGCGGCGTGTGCAGTTCCATACTACCACGGGCTTCTTGTCGGCCGAAAACTGCAGCAGGTGGCTGGGCAGCTTCTTGCTGTCTGAGCCGTACCGAAGCACGTCCGACGGCTCCACGGTGCCGCAGTATAGTTTTGAGATACCGATCATCAGGTGTTCTCCGCTGGTTCGTCCGGCTGGCTGATGCCGAACATCCGCCGGACGATTTCTACTGTGGTTTCGCTGTCGCCTATGGAATTGTCTCGTGATACCTGTCGCAGGAAGGTTAGCGGCTCGTGGAGGAGCTTCTTGCACAGTGATCGCGTAAACACCTCGAGCTGCTCGTTGTCGGCTTCGGAAAACTGCTTGCCGTATCTCTTGATCTCGGCGCGTCGCAGTTGGTCGAAATGTTCCTGGAGCAGTTTCACGATCGGCGCAACCTGCAGGGAGTCGAGCCAATTGGAGAACAATTCCACTTCGTGGCTTACTATTGCCTCGGCGCGCGGCATCTCGTGCCGGCGGCGCTCGAGGTTTGCCGCGACGATGCTCTTGAGATCGTCGATGTTGTACAGGAAGACGTTGCTGAGGTCGTTGAGGCGGGGGTCGACGTCGCGCGGGACGGCTATGTCGACGATGAACAGCGGGCGCCTGTTGGTGCGGAGCACCTCGCCTACGTTGTCGTATGTGAGCACGGCCTCGGGCGAGCCGGTGGAGCATATCACGAGGTCCACGCTTCTGATGACGTTGGGTATGTCGTCGAGGCCGATTGCCCGTGTTATCGGCAGGGCGTCGTCTGAAGGACGCGCAGGGCATGTTGTGTCGTTGCCCGCCGTGCTTTCGTCGTCCGCCGTGGGGCATGTTACGCCGGCGGCTCCCTGTGCCAGTTGGGCGGCCATCCTTTGTGCTCGTTCGAGGGTGCGGTTGGCCACTATGATATTGCTCACTCCGCAGGCTATGAGGTTGCGTGCGGCGAGTTCGGCGGTTTCGCCTGCTCCCACGAGCATAACGGTTTTGCCGGCGAGCGTGGCGAATATCTGGATAGCAAGCTCGACTGCCGCGTGCGGGATGCCGGCCGCGCCGCGGCCGAGTTGCGTTTCTGTGCGTACCCTCTTGCCCACGCGAATCGCGCGGTGCATGAGGCGGTTGAGCACGAAGCCTGTCGATTTTTCTTCTACGGCGAGGCTGTATGCGTTTTTTATCTGGCCGAGTATCTGGTCTTCGCCCAGTATTTGTGAGTCGAGCGAGGCCGACACGCGAAAGAGATGCTCGACGGCCGCAGTTCCGTCGCGACGATAAAGCAGCGAGGCATCGGGAAGCGGGGAAATGTGCTTGAGCCGGGCCAGGTGGGCCGCCATCCGGGTCGCGCAATCCTCCAGCTCGGGCGCGACGAGGTACATCTCGGTACGGTTGCAGGTGTCGAGCAGGAGCGCCTCGCCGAACACACCCTCGGCCTTGACGGCGCGCAGCAGCTCGCCGGCGAGCCCGCCCGGCAGGGCAAACTGCTCGCGGACCTCCACCGTGGCGGTGCGATGGCTTATGCCGACAACTGTTATCTTCATCACGCTCTCAACTATTCAATCGTTCGGCGTCGATCCGATGTAATCTGCCGCCCCCGCGGGGGCTCTTGGGTTTTCGGCACGGCTTTCCACGGGCTCGCGCCCGAGGCTGGCCGTCTGTGGTCCCCTGCGGGACTGAAGTGAAAGACAGTCGATAATCTCGACTCCCGTTCAGGCGGCTCAAGGCCGAACGCCAACCGGCATTGTGCCACTGTGCTAGGTCGGCGGCTGCGGTTATGTCAAAGCACGGTAGTTGCTATTATCAGGATCACGGTGACCACGAAGCCGGTGAGGCCCACGACGGACACCTTCGGGGCCGACCACTTGCCGACGAGCCTGCCGAGTATCGCCACTCCGTAGATCAACCACGCGATGGATCCTACTATTATCTTGGCGGCCAGCCGGGGGTCCCATATCGCCGGTGCACCTTCGGCTTTCATGTGCTTGGCAAGGATCGGCCCGGTGGCAATGCTGATGGTCATGAAAATGAATCCGACGACCACCGCGTACCAGGTCATCCTGCCGAGCAGATCGAACGGCGGCAGGCGGTCGAAGAGAACGCCAACGCTGTGGCGCTTGAGGTTGCGATGCGCCAGCAGATGCAGCAGGCCGTAAATTGCACCCACGGCAAAGGCCGTGTAGGCGACGATGGCGGGAACGATGTGCAAGCGCGCCCAACTGGACTTGCCGACCTGCTCGGCAACGCCGCCGGCCATGAATACCGTGGACGTATACTGAAACAGGAAGACAAGGATGAAAATGAACAACCCG
Source organism: Planctomycetota bacterium (assembly GCA_013202185.1). GTDB lineage: Bacteria > Planctomycetota > PUPC01 > JABMSA01 > JABMSA01 > JABMSA01. Next base: position 43,873 of record JABMSA010000270.1, on the reverse strand, counting down.
GCGCGGCGGTCGCGCACGGCGGCCTCGAGCATGCAGTAAACGGCGGCCGTCGAGAAGGCCAGGATCGATAGAATCTCATAGCCGCCGTCGAGCGGCGGGCGCCCCAGATGAATGGATCGCATCACGAGCACCAGGGCATGAAAAACCACCGCTGCCGTTACGCCGGCGTTGCGGGCGTGGGTTTTCGTGCGAAGGAAAAACGTGGCGCCGTAGTCGATCAGCAGCACCAGGTACACGAGGGGCAACAGCCAGTTTGCCAAGCTCAACAGTGTTTCAGCCATTTGAGGACCTCTATCTTCTATTGTTTCGGAGGCCGTTTGCCGATGCCGAATTCGTCCATTTTTCTGTAAAGGCTGCTGACGCCCACATTGAGCGCCCGGGCCGTGGCGGCCTTGTCGAAGTTGTTGCCGGTGAGCGCCTGCAGGATGTGCTGCCTTTCGTAAGCTCGTACGGCGGACCTCAGGTCGCTGTCCGCCTGCGGGGCTCCTTCGGTGGTCTCGGACACAAAGGCGAGGTCGCCGACGTCGATCTCCCGGTTGTCTGCGAAGATCATCGCCCGCTCGATTACGTTCTTGAGCTCGCGGACGTTGCCCGGCCACGAGTATGCCATCATTGCTCGCAGGGCGTTGTCTGTAGCTCCGCGGCAGGCGCTCTTGAGTTCGCCGGCGTATTGTGCCACGAAATGGTCGATGAGCGCCGGGATGTCTTCGCGGCGCTCGCGCAGTGGCGGAATGCGCATCTCGACTACGCTGAGGCGGTAGTACAGGTCTTCGCGAAAGCGCCCGGCGTCGGTTTCGGTTTTCAGGTCGGCATTTGTTGCGCACAGTATTCGCGCTTCGACGCTGACGGGCTCCGTGGCGCCCAGCGGCATTATTTGCTTTTCCTCTATTGCCCGCAGCAGCTTTGCCTGCATTGGGAGGGGCATGTTGCTCACTTCGTCGAGGAACACTGTGCCTCGGTCGGCGATCTCGAAGAGCCCGGGCTTGTTGGCGTCGGCCCCGGTGAAAGCTCCGCGCCGGTGTCCGAAGAGTTCGCTTTCCACCAGGTTCTCGGGCATCGAGGCGCAGTTGATGGCAACGAATTCTCCGGCCTTGGTGATTCCGCCGTAGTGAATGGCGCGCGCGATCAGCTCCTTGCCGGTGCCGCTGTCGCCGATGATCAGGGCGGTGGTGCGCGTTCGCGCAAGCTTCTCGACGGTCGCCAGAAGGGCCTGAAGCTGCTTGCTCTCGCCGATGATTCCGTCGAAGCGGTACTGCTCGCCCAGGGCGGTGCGCAAGAAGGTGTTCTCTGCGGTGAGGCGTTGCATGTCGAGCAGGCGGTTGATCTTTATAATGATGTCGTCGAAAACGAACGGCTTGACAACGTAGTCGCTGGCACCCAGCTTGATGGCCTCCACGGCGCTGTCGACCGTGCCAAATGCCGTGATGATGATCACCTGTGTGTTGGGAGATATCTCGCGGGATCTGGTGAGCACCTGCAGGCCGTCGAGGCCGGGCATGCGGATGTCGACCAGGGCCACGTGGAACTGCCCATCGGCCAGCAGTTGCACGGCCTAGAGGCCGTCGGCCGCAACGGATACCTTGAAGCCCGTGTCTTCGAGGACGCTGGCCAGGGTTTCGCGAACGGTTCGCTCGTCGTCGACAACGAGTATTGTCTTAGGCATCGGCCCTCCGATCCGCAGGTGGTTCGCTGCTGCCGATGGAGGCTTCGTCGGCCTTGGCCCCTTGCCCAACGACCTCGAACGACACCGTAGCAACTGTTCCTTCACCCGGAGCGCTGTTCAGAGTGATGCGCCCTCCCTGCTGCTCGACCGGCCTCCGCAACAGCGTAAGGCCCAGCCCCGTGCCTTCCCTTGGGATTTTCGCGCTGTAAAAGGGTTCGAACGCGCGGCAAGATTGCTCTTGCGTATCGGCCGGGCGCCCGCGCCGCTTCATCAACGCCCCCTCATTTGGGGTCGTTGGTTGGCATGGTCGCGAGCCATGTCGGTTGCTGCAAGTGGTCATGTCCAACGCACCTCGACGGCGGAGCAATTAGGAGGCGTCGGCCTCGACGTCACGGCAATCTCATCTGTGAGAACTCTCTAAGTATTATACCTCATAGAATTCTAAAAGTCAAGAAAAAGATCCGGATTTTTCTAAGAATATTTCGCCGGTGGCTTTTCGATGGCGATTAGCGAGTTTCTCACTGTTGGGACGCAACCGGCTCCCGGAATACCAGCAATGGGAAATCTGCCGGCGAATGCAGCATGCGGGTGGAGGCTCTACTTGCACTTGTAAATCACGGTGCAGCCACGTGTTACGCTCTCGCAATGAGGCATTTTGCCCCTTTTTCGGCTGCGTGGTACGTAAATTGCTTGGTTAGTAACACGACGGGTGTGTCGGCCGCCAGCCAAGAAGATGGCTGGCGAAATTCTCCTCTTGCGATGGCACCTACAACTCGGGCCTCGTGAGAATCGGAAGCGAGAGAGCATCCGTCAGAGAAGCCGCGAACGTCTAACAACTGAGAGATTATGGGTGCATGCCACCCCTGTAGGTCTACCGCAACTGTCTGATTTCGGTGCACCGACAGGGACGGAGTGTGCCCGGGCGATCCTTTCCGATGCTTAAGTTATCCGAGAATCCGCCGGTTTTGTCCGCGTCCGTTGAGCGGCTCGCTCAGTTGGACGGTCAGTGGTGGGTAGCTCACACAAAGGCGCGTGCAGAAAAGGCTCTGGCTTGGGACTTGCACCGGCTCGGGATCGGGTACTTCTTGCCCATGATCGAGCGCGTGAAGGTGTCGGGCGGGAGAAAACGTCATGTTCTTCTTCCGCTCTTTCCTTCTTACATATTCATGTGCGGCAGCGGCGGCGACCGCTACGCCGCGATGACCACCAACCGGATCGCCCAAGTGCTCGACATACCCGACCAGGCAGGGTTCGTGAGGGAACTCACGGCGATTGAGCGAGCCCTCCAGGCCGATGCCCTGCTGGATCCTTACCCCCAGGTGGCTCGGGGCAAGCGGTGCCGCATCAGCGCGGGGCCGTTTGCGGGCGTCGAGGGCATAGTCGTTCGCACGTGCGGCAAGGCGCGGTTTGTGATCCAGGTAGACTTCATCGGTCAGGGCGCTGCGATGGAGGTCGACGCCGATCTCCTCGAAGAACTGTAACGACCCAGGCAACGCAGGACATCGGTTTTGATGACGTTGAGAACAACCCACACACTCACAGCGGTAAGCGGCTTGATCCTGGCTGTGCTTCACGCCAGCCCGGCCCCGGCCGGCGAGGCCGCCAAACCCAAGCCGCCTGCCAGCCTCAAGGGCAGAAGCTGCTCGGAAGCCGGCTGCCACGACGCCCTCAAGAAGAACAAGTTTGTCCACGGACCGGTCGCAGCCGACATGTGCAGCAGTTGCCACACCGTGAGCAACGAAGCCAGGCACAAGTTTGGCTTGGCGCGAGAGTCCGAGAAGCTCTGCTCGGGTTGCCACATCGGCGTGGTAAGCCAAAAGGTGAAGCACTTCCCGGCGGAGGCAGGCGAATGCGCCGCTTGCCACAATCCTCATAGTGCCAACAACGAAATGCTGCTGCTCAATGAAGAGCCCGGCGAGCTTTGCATAACGTGCCACGACGACGTGCCAACCGCCGGCGGAAAAAAGCACGTTCACGCGCCGGTGGGGCTCAAGCTGTGTACGGCCTGCCACGAAGCGCATGACTCCGACCACGCAAAGTTGCTGAAAGGCACCGAGCGCGAGACGTGCACGCTGTGCCACGATGAGATAATCGATGACTCCAAAACTTACAAGAGCGTTCACAAGCCGGTTGAGCAAGGGTGCCTGACATGTCACAAGGGGCACGGCTCCGACGCACCCAAGCTCCTCGTGGCCGCCCGGCCCGACTTGTGCTACAAGTGCCACGAAGACAAGAAAATGGTTGGCGACGACAAGGTCAACTCGCACGCGGCGGCCCTCAGAGATCACGGCTGCGAGCAGTGCCACCAGCCACACGTCTCCGACGTAGTGGGGCTCGGGCGCAAGCCGCAGGTGGAGCAGTGCCTGGGCTGCCACACTGGATCCAAGATGTTCGACGGGCGCACGATCCCCGACATCCGAAGAACGGTAGTGCGACCCAAGTTCAAGCACGCTCCCGTGCAGGAAGGCACCTGCACCGGCTGCCACGACGTGCACGGGCCGCACAAACCGCAGCTTCTCTCGAAGCGCTACTCCCCCGATTTTTATAAGCCTTTCAAGCTGGAAGAATACGCCCTGTGTTTCGGCTGCCACAACAACGCGCTCGTCCTCGAGGCCAAGACCGAAACGGCCACCAATTTCCGCAATGGCAGCCGCAACCTGCACTTCCTGCATGTAAACAAGAAACGCAAGGGAAGGGCGTGTCACGCGTGCCACGCGTCGCACGCTACGGATGCACCCAAGTTGGTCAGGGCAACCGCACGCTTCGGAGAGTGGGACATGCCCATCGGCTTCAGCGGGACAAAGAACGGCGGAAACTGTGATTCCGGCTGCCACCTCCCGAAACGATACGATCGTCTGGAGGCGGTGAACTACTCGGCGCGGGCGGTCTCGCCGCCAAGAGGAAAGGGGGCTCCGGAAGAAGAGGAGGCTGAGAAAGCACCGTGAATTGAAAAACGGGCGAGAGGGCGCACGTTGGCCTCTCAGCCGGTTTTCAGATGGATAACCTCACAAATGAATGTTCGCAAGGATGCGTTCACACCAAAAGGAAACGAAAAGAAAGGGTCACAGGGTATGCAGTTATGAGAGCCGTGAAACGCATCATAGGAATAGCACTTGTATCGGCTTTGGTCATCGGGCCGCCGTGGACAGGTGAATCGCTGGCGAACATGAAAAACAGCAAGCACGATCTCAGAGGGTCGAACTCGAACGCGGAGCTGTGCCTGCCGTGCCACACCCCGCACGACGGCGACGACACTGTAGGCTACTTGTGGAATCACGCCTACCAGCCCGGAACCGCCTTCACAACGTGGGAGGGCGCCACCCTCGGAGATGAATCGCTGATGTGCCTGGGTTGCCACGACGGGCAAACCGTCCGCGACAACTACACTGGCGGCGACAACTCGGGCGGCTGGATACTCACAGGCCGGTCGTCCGTCGGAATGAAATTGACCGACGATCATCCGGTAGGCATCGAATATCCCGACAGCTCGCGGTACGCGGAGAAAACGATAATCTACGAGGATCAGGAGGGCATCGACGCCGGCAGCGGCAAATATCTGCCGCTTTACGAGAACGCCACAACCGGGAAAGTTCAAGTGGAATGCGCCACTTGCCACGCGGTGCACAACACCAGCAAAGACTATTTGCTTCGCTTTGTAAATGACGGCAGTGCAATGTGCATTGCGTGTCATGCGACCTGGTGAGTAATTGCCATGATTTCAGACGTCGCGCAGGGAATGCGGCGAAAACAGTAAACGAAAGGCAGATGCTACGGTTCAGGGATGAGACAAGGCAGAAGCCCACATATTGACCTCGACAGAAAAAAGAATGAAAGGAGGTGGTGCTGCGGCAACACTGAAGAAGTAAGAGCTGTTTGGACTTTGCGTTTCTGTTTTTTTTCGGACCTTAGCAAAGGAGTCATGAATAATGTCTAGAATAGTGATTTTGGCAATGATGTTTGTTGGTGCGGTCTCGATGGCGTCTTTCGGAGGCGTGGCTGATGGCCCTCACAACATGTCAGCAGATTACGATATCGCCAACGGGGAGGTGTGCAAGCCTTGTCACATTCCTCACGGATCGACAGAGGATGACTATCTGTGGGCTCAGCAGGATGGAGTCGCAATCGCCGTGCGTGCAGACGCCTCTCTGGGTCATGGGTCACTTCTGTGCATGAGCTGCCACGACGGCGTCACTGCCATTTCTCAATCAGACACGCCCGGCGAGACGCTGGCAGATCATGCGCTCGGCACGGACCTCACCAAGGACCACCCGGTCGGCGTGGACTATGGCGACAGCAGCCGTCGCGCCGGCACGGTGCCTGTTCGGGGCGGCCGTATGGAGGGTATTTTGGTGGACCCGCCCGCAACCTCGCCATACCTGCCTCTGTTCTCTCATGAGGTGGATGACGGCACCGGCACCGGCACCATGGTCACAGAGCACAGGATCGAGTGCTCAACCTGCCACACACCGCACACCGACGCGGACAGCCTCCTGCGCGCACCCAACACTGGCAGCGCTCTGTGCGTTGCCTGTCATACCTCTCAGAAGTAATCACTCGTCAAATCCCGCCTCCCCCGTTCCGGAGTTCCAATCAGCTTCGGAACGGGGAAGCTTGTGGTGCCGGTGGTCGATTCCCAGCAAAGAAGAACCCTACCATGGCCAGAACCTTTTCCGCAGCGATATCCATACTGATCATCTGCCTGGCGGTTGCCGGCTGTGCAAGCCCCGTGAGAGACGACATCCAGGCCGTCGCCACGAAGGACCCCGTTTTCTTCCCACCCGCGCCGGAGGAACCGCGCATACAGTTCCTGTGCAACCTCAAACGCTCCGAAGACACCGCGCCTGAGGCCGGCTGGCTCGAGCGCTTCATTGTCGGGGAACGTCCGACCGCCAGAAAAACAATCGTCAAGCCCTATGGTGTGGCCATTCGCGACGGCAAGGTATACGTTGCCGACAGTGGCGACTCATGCATTGTAGTGATGGACATGCGCAACAAGCGCCGCAAGACCCTAGGCAATACGGGCCCGGGCAAGCTGAAGATGCCTATCAATATCTTCTTCGCCGAGGACGGCCTGCTGTACGTGGCCGATACCGTTCGTAACCAGGTGCTCGTGTATCGTCCTGATGGCACATACGTCACCGCGTACGGCGAGACAAAAGACTTCCGGCCCGCCGACGTGCTCGTGTACGGAGAAGAGGTATTCGTGCTCAATATCAAGGAGCACAACATTAAAGTATATGACAAGAAGACCCGCAAGCTGAAACGCACCCTGGGCGCCAGGGGCGTAGAGCCGGGCGAATACAACTATCCGTCGAACTTCGCACTCGACAGCGACGGGCATATTCTCGTCAGCGATATGCTTAACTTCCGCGTCCAGAAGATTGATGTCACCGGCACGCCGCTCCTGCAATTCGGCAAGGCCGGAGACACCCCCGGCCGCTTCGCGCTGCCAAAGGGCATAGCGGTGGACCGCGAGGGCATCGTGTACGTCGTCGACAACAAAATGCGCATCGTAAAGCTCTTCAACAAGGAGGGCCGGGCACTGATGCACTTCGGCGGCGCCGGCGACGAAGACGGAAACGGGGGCCTCCTCCTGCCCGCACAGGTAATAGTAGACTACGACAATCTCGAATTATTCCGGGAATACATTGCGCCAAGCTTCGACGCGCAGTACTTGATACTGGTCACAAGCCAGTATGGCAAGAACAAAGTGAGCGTTTTTGCCTTCGGAACGTCCAAGGTGGTTGCACAGCCGACCGAACAATGAACGGCACACCCGGCAAGCAATGCGCGAAAAGCCCGGCGACCGCGCGGCCGTGGATTGCTGCTATGCTGTGCGCCGCCGCCGTTATTGTGTGCGCCCACTGCACGCCCGAACAAAGGTACCAAACCCTCAGCTTCTTCTTCGACGGGGTGCCCGAGCCGGAAGTGCCCACCACGATCCCCGATGAGCAGAACGGCGGGCTCGAGTCGGTGGGTGACAGCCCGAAGCCCGCTAGGGTGGTCTACACCCACGAGCCCTACAAGAAGGGCAAGTGCGACGGCTGTCATGACATGATCGAGGTCAGATCAAGCGCGACGCCACGCGTGAAGGCAATGTGCTCGAAGTGCCACACGGGCTTCAACGAGCAATCGACATTCTGGCACGGCCCGGTGGCGGCGTGGGCATGCCTGCAGTGCCATTCGGCGCACAAATCAGAAAACAAGGCCCTGCTGAAAAAGCCCCCCGAAAAGCTCTGCGCCACCTGCCACGACCTCACGGCGCCCACATTCATCGAAAGCAACGATGCTCACGCAAGTAAGGAGGATTGCACACGTTGCCACGACCCGCACGGCTCAGAAAACCGGCTCCTGTTGAAAAGTTGATCTGTGCCGCCGGGATTGAACATTGCGGAAAGGGGCAAGCGTGCATCATAGGGAAAAGTGGCGTGTTCTTGGAACTTGTGCCGCGCTGCTGCTGACGGCGGCGCTGGCCGCGTCTTGTAGGGGGAAGCCAGACAGCAAGTCGAGGCTTCAGTTGTTGAAAGTGAAAAAGCCATCAGGAAGCATCGGCGCGACGTATCAAACCGCCAGAGAGAAGAGCCAGAGCGCAGGCAATGAGCTCGAGGCCGCCTCTACGGTTGTCAGTGAGTTCCTCGATCTGAAGACGACCGGCGCCATTCTCCATCCCAACTTCGTGGAGTTGGCAGCCGATTGCCGGATCGGCGCCTCGCAGGAAAAATACAAGGAAGGCGACACCTCCGGCAGCAGCAGGGGCAGCCTCATGGAGTACGACCTGACCGCCGACATTCTCAAGGAGAAGCGTTTTCCGCTGCGGTTGCATGCCAGCCGAAGCGACCAGGTCGTGCCGAGGCGTTTCACCTCGAGCTTGCATGTGAGCCGTACCCGCCACGGTTTCACCCTCAGGAAGGCCGACAGGCGCACGCCCATGAGGCTGACCTTCGATCGTGAGCAGGTTGTTGAGCAAGCCGCAACCGAAGGGGCCGAGAGTTCTACTGCGGAACGTTCGAGCCTCGCATATGACGTCGCCACCAGCCTCGGCCGGGCAGGAAGAGTGTCGCTGGGATACATTCACTCCGAAACGCGGGCAAACCTTCTTGAAGATTCCTCGGCAAAAGACGAGATACAGATCCGTCACAATGTTTCTCTGGACGACGAGCGGCGTGGCCGCCTGACAAGCAGCCTGCGCTACAGCGACAGGCGGGGTAACACGTCGCTCAGCGACCTCGACTTGGGAACGCAGCTCAAACTGCAGCACACCGACAATCTCTCGACGACATACGACTTCAGCTACAAAGACAGGCAGCGAGATCAACTCGCCCAGCAGCTCTGGAATGCCCGGGTGGGTTTCACGCACAAATTGTACCGAAGCCTCAAGACCACCGGCCGCATCCGCACATCACAAGACCGATACAGCACCGGCCGCACAACCGGCCGCCGCGGGGGGGCGTTATCCGTCAACTATCAAAAGCTCAACAGCCTGGGCACCCTGTTTCTCGGGTGCTCGGCCGACTACGACATCAGGGATGACAAAGGAACCGCGAGTACTTTGTTCGTTGTGGACGAAAGCCACCATCTCAGCTCGTTGCAGGAAACGTTCCTGGTCGAACAGAATATCATTCAAAACACCATTTCCGTCACGGATCCGAGCGGCAGCCCTCACGACGAGATCACGGACTACATCGTGATAGAAATCGCAGGGAGGACAACCCTCCGCATTGCCCCCTTCGGCAGCGGGATCAACGAAGGCGATGAAGTGCGGGTCAGTTATCAATACACAAGCCCCGGCAACCAGCGCCAAGCGACAAACACATACACCTGCTATATCCGCCACGCCTTCTCGTTCGGGCTCACACCGTATATTCGCCATACCAGGCGAGACGTGACCATCACGCCCAGCTTGCCCGGTGTGGTGGAGAGCGACGAACGCACAACCACCATAGGCGCCAAGCAGCGCCTGGGCCGGCTCACCCTCTCCGCAGAGAGGCGCGATTCCGATCTGGCAACGTCTCCCTATCGCTCAACGCGCTACACCGCCGCCTACTACGCCGGCCGCCGCAGGGGCGTGCGTCTCAACCTTTCCGCCGATTATTCCGACTACGAATACTTCCCCCCCAACCGGCGCGAAACGCGGGTGTACAACATGAGGGCAACCATCAAGCAGACCGTTACCAAGACCCTGAACCTCACCTATGCCGCCGGGTACCGCAAGGAGGAAAGCTCGGACGCCGGCCCCACAAGCTCGATCGTTGGCCGCGCCGGGCTGACGTGGGCGTTCCGCACCTTCAGATTCGCTGCAAACGTGGAGCACTCAAGAGGCAACTACTCCAGCGGAAAGGTCCAGCGAACGTCACTTACTGTCGGTCTTGAGCGGCGGTTCTGAGGAAAAGCCCGTGGTGCATGAAACCAATGGCAACTCCTTTTCGGCGGCTCCGAAACGAAGGGCCTGCAAGGCCGCAGCGGCGCTGCTGCTGTGCTGCGCCGCGCTGGGCTGCGCAACTCCGCCCGGAGAGATCCTCAGGGCGAATCAGAACTCGCCGACGTGGCCGGCGCCTCCCCTCGAGCCGCGGGTCGTTTGCCTCGGCCAGTTCGTCACTGCCGACGACCTGCGCCCGGGCAAGTCCTTCTGGCAGAAACTGATCTCTACGATGTTCGGAGCCAGGCAGCCGGGCGCACTTGTTACGCCCCAGGGCCTGCTGCTCACGGCGTCGCGGGAGCTGCTTGTGGTGGACTCGGCCGGGAGGTGCATCCACCGCTTTGGGCTCGATGACCGGCGCTATACACAGATGCCCCTGAACGAGGTCACTCAGACCCCCATCGGCATCGCTATGGACACGCAGGGCCGTCTTTACGTGACTGATCCGCCCGCCTCTTCCATCGCCGTGCTGGACCAGGAAGGCAAGCTTCTTTCGCGTTTCAGCTCCGAGCGAATGCTCCGGCCAACGGGTATAGCCTTCAGCCAGAGCAACTCGCTGCTGTACGTGGCCGACACTTCCGGGCACCGGGTGCTGGCTTTCGACCTGCGCGGCCGGGTGAAGCTCGAGTTTGGCGGGCCCGGCGGGCACCCCGGACAGTTCAATTACCCCACCGGATTATCCGTGGCAAATGGTAGAATATACGTATGCGATAGTTTCAATTTTCGTGTTCAGATATTCGACCTGGCCGGCGAGCACATTCGATCGTTCGGCGAGGAAGGCAATCGGCCCGGGAATTTTTCGTTGCCCAAAGCCGTGGCCGTGGACGGCGCCGAGCACATCTGGGTGGTCGACGCGCGCTTTGAGAACATCCAGGCTTTCGACAGCTCGGGCCGCTTGCTGATGGCATTTGGCGAGGAGGGATGGGAAGCGGGGCAGTTCTGCCTGCCCGGCGCCATATTCATCGACTCGGCCGACAGGATGTTCGTAAGCGATTCCTACAATCGCCGAGTACAGGTTTTTCAGCTTCGACCGGGGGACCAGTAAATGGCCTGCTTGCGGCAGCCGGTTACGTGCCTGGTGATGCTCTGCTGCCTGTGGGGCAGCGGATATGCACGAGGCGCGCAATCGGCAACGGTCCACAAGTTTCCTCTCGACGGCGTAGAAGGAAGCCCCAGAGGAGCCTGCACGTACTGTCACGTTTCGCATGGCAGGATGGGCGGAATGCGGCCACTGTGGGACCCCGATCTGTCGAAGCGTGTGTATAAGGTGTACGAAAGCACAACCCTGCAGGCGCACGTCGGCCAGCCTACCGGCTCAACGAAGCTGTGCCTGAGCTGCCACGACGGCACCCTGGCCCCCGGGGCTATGGGCCCGGGAGGGACGACCCTGCCGGCAACCATCGGCGAGATGCTTCAGGGCAATCTCGAGCTTGGCACGGACCTCTCCGATGACCATCCGGTGTCGTTCAATTATGACGCGGCACTGGCGGCAAGTGACCCGCAGATAAAGCACCCCCAGGCGTTGAAGTCCGGCGCGATCAAGCTCGACAAGAATGGCCAGATGCAGTGCATCACGTGTCATGACCCGCACATCGACACCGTGCCGGGATTCCTCGTGATGGACAACCGCGGCTCGGCCTTGTGTGTGTCGTGTCATCAAGTCGGCGGCTGGCCCAATTCCGTTCACGCCACGTCTACGGCCACCAGCAGCTCCGGCCCGGGGCCCTGGCACACTCAATGGACCAACGTGGCCGACAACGGCTGCGAAAACTGCCACGCCCCCCACCACGCGGGCAGCCATGCCAGGCTGCTCATTCACAATGACGAGGAGAGAAACTGCCTGGCCTGCCACGACGGCAGCGTGGCGGAAAAGGACATCGCCGCCGCCGCGCGCAAACCCAGCGCCCACGGGTTTAATCTTTATCGCGGCATTCACGATCCCAATGAGAATCCGCTGTCGGCGCCCATGCACGTGGAATGCCACGACTGCCACAACCCCCACGCCGTGCGCGAGGGGCAGGGCGCGAATTTGCCGGGAAGCCTCGAGGCGGTCTCGGGCGTCGACGCCGCCGGAGCCGTCGTGGCTGTTGCAACAAATGAATATGAGATCTGTTTCAAGTGCCACGCCGACAACCCCAATCGGCCGCCATCAACGATAAGCAGGCAGATCGTGCAAACGAACACTCGCCTCGAATTTGATCCGTCGAACCCCTCCTTTCATCCCTTGATTGAATCCGGGGTCGATGACGACGTTCCCAGCCTCATCCCGCCGTTGACGGAAAACAGCGTCATCACCTGCACCGACTGCCACGCCGGCGACGCATCGGCCGCTCGCGGGCCGCACGGCTCGGCCTTCGAGCCGATCCTCGTGCGAAACTACAGCACCGCCGACTACACCACCGAAAGCGCCGCAGCCTACGCTCTGTGCTACGGCTGCCACAGCCGCGACAGCATCCTCAATAATGAAAGCTTCGAAGAACACACGAAGCACATTGTCGAAGAAAGGGCTCCCTGTTCGGCTTGCCACGACCCGCATGGAGTAAGCTACACGCAGGGCGACACGACCAACCACACGCATCTGATAAACTTCGACAGGGCCATTGTGTTTCCGTCGGAGAAAGACGAACTGATGGAGTTCAGTGACTTGGGCCCGCGAACGGGCGAATGTTACCTCACCTGCCATGATGAAGATCATGATCCGGAAAATTACGACGATGATTGAGGCGCCATCCTTGCACGAGCAGGCACAGAAACAACATCGGCGAGCCAACTGCTATGAAACGTCATAGCACACACGCTAAGGCAGCGCAAAAGAACAATTCCGAAGCCGTAGCTGCAACCGGCTCGAGCGGCGATGCCGTGGGGCGGCCGGCCTGGCCGGCCCGCCTGCCATGGATAGCTGCCCCAGTGCTGCTCGTCGCTGCGTGGATGGCCGCTGATGTTCTGCAAGTAATCAAGACACCGTGGCCGCTGTATGCCATTGCTATGGGCCTGGCCGCAGCCAACGCGATATTCTGGTGTGCCAATAGGTGCATGCGGCTACGCCGCCAGGCAGCCATGGGCGAGCGCGCCGCCAGAGAACTGCGCCGGCACGAAGAAGAACTGGCTTGCTGCACCGACCAGATCGTCGACCTGATTCGTCGCGCGGAAGCCGAAGGCAATTTCGATATCAGGTACGAGAACCCCAACCTCCTGCCCTGCTGGGAAGAAAAGGGCTGCACGCGGGAAGTCTGCCCGGGCTACGGCTCGTATGATCTGAGGTGCTGGCAAATAGCCAGGAAAGATTGCCTGCAAACCGAGCCCGACAGCGATGGCCGCCCAAGCTGCCTGGGCTGCAGCATATATGTGAACGCCCGGCCCGACATGCTCACCGCCATCGGCGAGAGCTTCAACAACACGATGTATTTCCTCGAGCGGCACTCAAACGAAGCCGCCGAATTGCAGAAGCAGATCATGCACCAGGAGAAAATGGCCGTCATCGGGCAGATGGCCGCGGGCGTGGCCCACGAGATCGGCAATCCCCTCGCATCCATCTCTTCGCTCGTCCAGTACCTCATGCGCAAAACCGACGATACATCACTTCAGGAAAGCCTCTCGCTGGTGTACTCTCACATCGACCGCATCAGCCGGATAGTGCGCGACATGGTGAACTTCGCCCGCCCGATGGACTCCGACGAGGAAATACTCGATGCCAACGAGATGATCGCCCTGGCTGTGAAAATGGCGCGCTACGACAAGCGATCCCAACGCGTCGAGATAGAAACGGCCTTAAGTGACGGACTGCCCACCATCCGCGCCAGCGGCGACCAACTCATGCAGGTCTTCGTCAACATCATCTCCAACGCCTTCGATGCCATGCCCGACGGCGGATCCCTTACCATCACCACCGCCGACGTCGATAATGAGATACGCGTAACATTCGCCGACACCGGCATCGGGATGAACACAAAGGAGATGCAGCACATTTTCGAGCCGTTCTTCACCACCAAGGAGGCAGGCCAGGGCACCGGCCTCGGGTTGAGCGTCACCGACGCCATCGTGCGAAAGTTCGGCGGCCGCATCAGCGTCGACAGCCGCAAGGACGAAGGCTCGCGGTTCCATGTATACCTCGGAAAGGGGGAAAGGGCAGGCAATAGGGCCGGCGACTACAACGCCGAAGGAGCAAGCCCGCGTGGCTAACGTTCTGATCATCAGTCCCGATCCCCACATTTCATACGCGGTAAACATGTTTCTGGCTCAAGACCACCATACTCAAACCTGCCGGCCGGGCCGGCGAGCCGAGCAGCTTGCACGGCAGCCGGAAATCGACGTGGTGATAGCAGATGTCAAGACACCCGAAGACGAAGAGATGGATTTCATCAGCAGGATCAAGCGTGCAATGCCGGGGCTGCCTGTGATCTTCCTCTCGCTGTACGCTTCGCAGTTGTGGCGCAGCAAAGGCACGCAAGACCTCTTCCATGATGCATTGTTCTTTCCAAAGCCATTCGACAACCAGGCCGTTGCGGCGGCCGTGAGCCTGCTGGCCGCGCGCCGTCGGGAGGACGATCAACTCGCCGGCCCGGAAGCTCAGACCGGCCGGTCCGGGCCGCCGATGATTTAGAAGGTGCACCATTGAAAAGTCTGCTGACTGACATTCTCAAGCTTCTCAAGGAGCACCGGCGCTTGTTGATGCGGCTGGCGGCAGTGGCCGTCGTCGTGGGAGCGATCGTCTCGGGCGCGGGGTTCTACTTCTCCTCGCAGCCGTGGTTCTGCAATTCCTGCCACTACATGAAGCCCTACGTCGCGAACTGGAAAACGTCAAGCCACGCCGACGTAGCCTGCCCCACGTGCCACTTCTCGAAGAACCCGCTCGTTCTGATGAAGCAGAAGACGCACGCAATGGCAACCACCATCCGATACGTCGTGGGCACTTACGACCGCAGGCCACGGGCGGAAGTCGAAGACAAGGCGTGCCTGCAATCCGGATGCCACGAAACGCGCCTTCTCAGCGGCAAGGCAACATACAAGCGCGGGATAGTCTTCGACCACGAGGACCACCTCGGGGGCGAGCGGAGAGGCATCGAGCTGCGCTGCACCACCTGCCATTCGCAGCTCGTTCAGGGTGATCATATCTCCGTGACCGAAAGCGTATGCTTCACCTGCCATTTCCTCAACACGCCCGAAGGCCACCCGCTCGGCGGATGCGGCAACTGCCACGGCGCACCCAGCCAAACCGTAACGCACAAGGGTTTCACACTCGATCACGCCAAGTACATCAGCCAGGGTGTGGAGTGCGAGAAGTGCCACATCCATGTCACACGCGGCACAGGCGAGGTCCCTGAAACCCGATGTTACGATTGCCACATGGAAAAAGACAGGCACAAGTACGACAAAGAAACCATCCATCACACCCACGTCACCGAGCACAAGGTGGAATGTTTCGAGTGTCATGCAGAGATTCGGCACGGCCTCGTCGAGATCACCGAAAGCCTCGACGCCACCTGCGGGCAGTGCCACAAGCAACAGCGCGACCTCTTCGCAGGAAAAGGCGCCTCGCTCGTGCCCGAATCCCCCGACACAATGTTCCTGGCAAAGGTCAGTTGTGAAGGATGCCACCACAAGACGCTCGCCTCGCACGATGGCGCCAAAGTGGTGCTCCCCGAAATGAAGCAGGCGTGCGTCGACTGCCACGGAAAGGGCTACGGCGTAATGCTCGAAAAGTGGCTGGCCGTATCCGAAGACGGCCTCAAGACAGCCAACAGCCTCCTCGCCGGCGTCGAAAACGCCCTCGCAAGAGCGTCGGGCATCGCAATCGAGAACAAGGCAAAGATCGAAAAAACAATCGCGAACGCACGATCAGACCTGAACATGCTTGAGAAAAGCGGGCCTGCGCATAACATGATATATGCCCTCGATATAATCGACGCCGCCCAAAGGAGCCTCCGTGAGGCCGCCGCTTCACTTCCCGGAGACACCAAGCCGCTGATGGTCGCATACCGCCCGATCAGCGCCAAATCCGACATAATAACTTCGTGCATCAAGAGCTGCCACATAGGCCTCAGGCGCAACACCACCGTCAGTTACGAAGACGTTCAGTTCCCCCACGAACGTCACCTCGGCAAGGAAAACATCGAGTGCAAAACCTGCCACAGTAACGAGCCGGAGCACGGCAAGCTGACCGTCAAGAAGGCCGACTGCTCGAGCTGCCACCACGATGGCGCCGACGACTGCTCGGGCTGCCACCAGTTGCAGAACAACATGCTCGCCGGCAAAGGCGGCGCCCTGCCCACGCGCGTGAACAAGGCCGCCGCGATGTCCGACGGCGTGCCATGCGAGGCCTGCCACACCGAAATCGAAGCTAACCAGCCACCAAGGGCCGTAGCCGCCGCTTGCGACGAATGCCACGACAAGGGCACCGGCAAAGCAATGATCAGCCTCTGGCAAGGCACAACACGCAAGCTGCACAAAAGCAGCCTAAAGATTCTCGCGGACCTCGAGAAGGCCCAGGGCAACGCACCCCACGCTCAGGCTGCACCGGCCATGCGGGCGGCGCGGGCAAAGCTCCGGGCAATCGAGCAAGACGGCAGTTGGGGAGTACACAACCCCGCGATGGCCGAGCTCCTCTTGAAGGAGGCCGACAACCTCCTCGACGCAGCCGAGCAGCAGATCGGATCACGAATCTCCGGCACTCAAGGAGACAACAAATGAGCAATCCCGGCGGCAGCAAGAAATTCATCGTCGGTGGAATTGTCATGACCATGTGTGTTGCCGCGCTCCTGTACGGTGCAACCATGCTGATGAGCCTCGACTTCTTCGACTCCGTGAGCCAGTTCCAGAAAAAACTCGATACCTACAACGGCGGAGCCGTACGCGTACGAGGAATCATCGAGCCCGGGTCCGTCGAGCATGACAAAACGACCCTCGACACCGAATTCGTTCTGAAAGACGACGAAGCGTCCCTGCCGGTTTATTACAAGGGAATCCTGCCCGCCAACTTCGAGCCCGGCAGCGATCTCGTGGTGCAGGGAAAATACCACCCCGAGCGAAAGGTGCTGGTCGCCAGTCAATTGATGTTCAAGTGCCCGTCGAAATACGAGAGCAAAAGAGGCGAGTACGGATCAGAATAATACTCGACGGCGATTGAAGACACACGCAAGCAGAACAACAACAGAAAGCGGAACTGAATGATGGCAGATCTTGGTCAATTTGCGCTCGCCCTGGCATTCGTGGCCTCCGCCGCAGGCGTATTCGCCGGGCTTCGGGCGCTGCTGCGCCGCACCCACAGCCACCTTGCCACATCCATGGTGCACCTTACGTTTGCGGCGTGCACGGTGGCGGCTGCGGCACTCCTCATCGCACTGCTCACGCACAACTACCGCGTCATATACGTCAGGGAACACATCGACAGCTCCCTGCCGACCGTCTACGTAATCGCAGCTCTTTGGGGCGGGCAAAGCGGCTCATTGCTGCTGTGGACGTTCCTTCTCGCGGCATTCTCGTCTTTCGCGGTATGGCGGCTGCGTCGCACCTCGCCCCAGGCCACCCTGCCCGCAGCGGTGCTGATGATGTTCATCACGTGCTTCTTCATCTCGCTGGTGGTTTACGTTACCGACCCCTTCGCTCAATACGGCCTGACGCCTGCCGAAGGGAAGGGGCTGAACCCGCAGTTGCGAACCGTCGAGATGCTCTTCCATCCGCCGACGCTCTATTTCGGCTACGTGGGCTTTGCGGTGCCCTTTGCAATCTTTCTTGGCGGGCTGTGGGCAAAGCGCCTCGATGCAGCCCTCTTCCGCTCGATACGGATGTGGACGCTCTTTGCGTGGGGAACGCTCACAATCGGAATAGTACTCGGCGCCGAGTGGGCCTACATCGAGCTGGGCTGGGGCGGGTTCTGGGCGTGGGATCCCGTCGAAAACGCATCGCTCCTGCCGTGGCTCACCGGCACGGCGGCCATCCACTCGCTTGTGCTCACACGCCGCCGGGGCATGCTCAAAACCACCAGCTTCATCCTCGTCGCACTCACTTTCGCGCTGTGCGTGTTTGGCACGTTGCTCACGCGCAGCGGCATCATTGAGTCGGTGCACGCGTTCGGCAAATCACCTCTACTCTACTTCTTCCTCGGCCTCATCGTGGTCACGGCTGTGCTCACCGTCAAGGCCATTGCAGCGCGGGCCCAGCTTCTGCAAAGCAAAAACCGCCTGCAATCGTTTTTCTCGCGAGAGGCGATGTTTGTGGGGTGCGTCATAGTGCTGCTCACCGCCACGGCCGTTGTGTTCTGGGGCACGATGCTGCCGGTGTTTTCCAGGCTCTGGAGCGAGAAGAAGACATGGAACGTACTGACCTTCAACCTGACGTCTTTCCCATTTGCCGTGACGTTGTTGGGCGTGATGGGCATGGGCATGCTCCTCGAGCAGCGCCTCAAGGGAGCGGCCGCGCTCTTACTGGTGGCATCCGCAGGCCTCGCAGGCTTGGTCGGCGCGGCCATTGTTCACTTCACATTCCGCACCACAACCGTTCACCCCGAGTTCGGGATATTCTTCAAATACGCCCCTCCCCTCATTATCGGGGTCGCGGCAGTTGCAGGCGCCGTGGTGCTGGCCGGCATCGTATGGCAAACATACAAGAACCAACGCCTTCCCTCGCTACGACGAATGGGCGCCTATGTCGTCCATCTCGGAGTCGTCGCGATGTTCCTCGGAATAGCCGGCTCCGGATACGTTCTATCGGAAGAAACAACCCTCAGCCCCGGCGAATCCGCGAAGATCGGCCGATACGAAGTAACCTTCAACGGCCTCGACCACACCCAACCGCCCGACATTTACCATGAAACTGTCGCCAACCTCAGTTACACCGACGGCAAGCAAGACTACGGCAAGTTATCGCCGAGCATGGTGTTTTTCAGGAAAGACAGCAAGCCGCACTCAGAAGTAGGCGTGAGGCCGGGGCTGAGGCAGGACCTCTACGCCATTCTCAGCGCATACGATGGAAACACCGCCTCGTTCAAGCTGCTATTGAACCCATTGATAATGTGGCTGTGGATCGGCGGCGCAATGCTCGTGCTCGGTGCGCTCGCGGCGGCGATCCCCCGACGGGCCGCCGCCCGAATCAAGGATGCCGATCTGGCGCCGCCCGCCGCGCGGCCGGCGTCATTCTGCCCGAGCTGCGGAGAAAACATCGACCACGCCGGTGCAAGGTTCTGCCCGCATTGCGGCACGAATATCAAGGAGCATCCAGTTGAAGTTTGAACTCGCCGACCTCATGACAACCGTGGCGGCAATGGCCTGCCTGCTCGGGGCGACTATCTGCCTTGCCGGCGAGCCCGCCGGGGCCGCTGAACCCGCCCAGCCGGAAGCCACCGCCGACGTGTGCGATGACGACCACACTGCGGCAAACCCCCACGGCGGCATGGACCCTCACGCGGCGGCGGCAGACCCCCACGCCGACCTGCTCGACGATCCGGACGTGGCCCGGGTCGCTTCGCAGATGACATGCCCAGCCTACTGCGAAGGAACCGTGCTGCAGAAATGCAGCGAACGGCACCGCCACATGTATGGCGGCATCATCGCAAGGTTCCTCAAGATTGGCACTCCGGATAACATGATAATTGCACACTTTGCCGAAAAGTACGGAGTTCACGTGCTGCAGCATCTTGCAATTGCCGCTCACGCCGGAGGCGAGCAGGCAAAAGGCGAGATAACGGGTAAAGTGATCAATATCAGCGACGACAAGCGGCCCGTCCCCAACGCAGACGTCGGCGTATTCGCATACGCCGGTGCGATCGATCCGGTCAAGATAATGACCGTGAAATCCGACGAGGAAGGCAGCTTCCAGATCACCGATCTTCCCATTCGAAAAGTATCGGCGTTTGAGCTGCGGGTAAGCCACGCCGGCCAGGAGCACTCTTCCGGCCGGGCCATCCTCACCACCGAGCGCATCAAGGCCAAGATCACGCTGAGCGTTTACGACACGACAGACGACACCTCTGCGATAGTCGTGAGCCTTCATCACATCACGGTAGAACTGGGCGAAGGCATCTTGCGCATGACCGAGATGCTGCGCGCTGAAAACACGGGCACAAGAACCATTGTCAGCAACGACGACGAGCTGCCCATTTTCCGCGTGTCTGTTCCTGACGGCGTCACAAATGTGATCCTCAGCGGCGATTTTGAAGAGACCAACTCGGCCGTTGTCGACGGTTGGGCCGTGTACAACGGCACATTCGAGCCGGGACAGAAGCAGTTTGTTCTGCGGCACGATCTGCTCTTCGACAAGCCGTCGTTCGATTTCGTTCGGGTGCTGGGCTACGACACATCCAGCATCACGTTCATGTTTCCGGACTTCGCCGGCACCCGGGCGGAAAGCAATGACTTCGCGAAGCAGAAGCGCATGAATATGGGCAAACGGTCGTATTACTCCTTCAGCGAAGGCGAGCGAAAAGCCGGCAGCGCACTCACGCTCAAACTCACCGTGCCGGTGCCTCCTCCCAATGTATTCAAGTGGCCGGCCCTGTGGATCGCCGGCTTTTTCGCGGCCGTGTTTCTCATCAGAATGGCGACCGGCAAAACCAAGGTGCGAGAATGAATCAGGACCAGCCCGACGGCACCACGGCACCAGGCATCAACGCAAACCAACCCGCCATAGACGTGCGCGGCCTGTCGAAAAAGTTCGGACGCCACGCAGCACTCACCAACGTAACGCTGACCGTGGCCCCCGGGCGCTGCCTTGTGCTGTTCGGGCCAAACGGCGCCGGCAAAACCACCCTCATCAAGGTGTTGAGCACCCTTGCCGTGCCCACGAGCGGCACCGCCCTCATCTGCGGGCACGACATTCGCCACCAGCCCGGCGAGGTGCGCCGGCAAGTGGGCGTGCTCAGCCACGAGTCTTTCCTCTACGACTCGATGTCGGCCGCCGAGAACCTCCGCTTCTTCGCGAAGATGCACGGCGCACCGGCGTCGGCCGAGCACATCGACAGCCTCCTGAAGCACGTGGGGATGCTCGAGCGGGCCCACAGTCCGGTCGGCACGATGTCGCGCGGGATGATGCAGCGCGTTGCCCTGGCACGTTGCCTGCTGCACGATCCGCAGGTGATCCTCCTCGACGAGCCATACAGCGGGCTCGATCCGCACGGCGCCCAGATACTCACGCAATACATAAAAGACCTCCGCTCGCGCGGCTGCAGCATGCTCGTGACCACGCATCAACTGTCGACGGGCCTCGACGTGGCCGACGACGTGGCGATCCTGGCGCGCGGAAAACTGTGCTACCGCGCGGCCGGCGACGACATCCGCCACGACGACTTCCGGCAGGAGTACGCGACGGCGGTATCGGAGGTGCAGGCATGAGGTGGCTCTCCGCCGTACTGTGCCTGGCGGCCAAGGACGTCCGCCACGAGCTTCGAACGCGCGAGGCGCTTGCCTCGATGGCGGTGTTCTCGCTGCTGACGATCGTCCTGTTTCATTTCGGATTCTCCGACCTGGGCCAGGAAGCAACAGTGTTCGCGCCCGGTGCGCTCTGGGTTACGTTTACGTTTGCGTCGATGATCGGCCTTGCACGCTCGTTCAGCGTGGAGGAAATCAACGGCTGCCTGCGAGGGTTGCTGCTGTGCCCGCACGACCGCAGCGTGATATTCGCCGGCAAGATGCTCGGCAGCATCGCGTCGGTCGGGGCGGTGAGCACCGTGGCATTGGTGCTGTTTGTGGTGCTGTTCAACCTGCCGATATTCTCGATGTTGTGGCTTGTGTGGATCGTGATGCTGCTGGGCGTGGTTGGCGTGACGGCCGTGGGCACGGTTTTTTCGGCGATGACAATCGGCACGCGCATGCGCCAGACGCTGCTGCCGGTGCTCGTGCTGCCGATCATTCTGCCGCTTGTTGTTTTTGGAATGCAAACCACCGCAAAGATCATCAACAGCGCAACCACCGGCAGCGCCCCGGTCGCCGAAATCGCCGGCGGCATAGTCGGCATGTTGCTCTTCGACGTGATCCTTACAACCGCGGGTATCATGACATTTGAGCACGTGGTCGTGGAATGAACCATCAGCCCTCCGCGATCGCACAACCTGAGGATTATGATGAAAGATGATATAGTGCCACGGCG
This sequence comes from Planctomycetota bacterium, assembly GCA_013202185.1. Lineage (GTDB taxonomy): Bacteria > Planctomycetota > PUPC01 > JABMSA01 > JABMSA01 > JABMSA01. The sequence continues at coordinate 21,719 of JABMSA010000270.1, read as the reverse complement.
GTGTTTCGGCCCGGAAATCTGGCTGGCGGGCGTTGCCATGCACCTGGCGCTGCTGGCTGGTCTGAAGTACGCCCCTTCCGCAATCTCGGCCTCCGGCGAGCCAATGGAGTTTCAACGGATAATGTACTTCCACGTGCCGAGCGCGTGGGTCGCTTTTCTCGCGTTCTTCGTTACGTTCGTCGCAAGCATTGCCGTGCTGGTGAAGCGTAGTATGTGGTGGGACAGCATAGCCACGGCATCGGCGGAGATCGGCATTCTTTTCTGCACTATGGCGCTCATAAGCGGCTCGATCTGGGGCAAGGCGGCGTGGAATCTGTGGTGGGCGTGGGACCCCCGCCTCACGACCACCTTCATCTTGTGGCTGGTATACGCGTCGTACGTCATCCTGCGCATGAGCACGCCGTCGGGCGAGCGCTCGGCCCGGTTCGGCGCGGTGTACGCCACGATCGGCTTCGTCTCCGTGCCGCTCACGTATGTTTCGGTGAAGCTCGGCGCGGGTATGCATCCGAAAAGCGCCGGCCTCGAGCCGAAAATGCTGCACGCGCTTCTGTTCTGCATAGGGGCGTTCACCGTGTTATACTTTGCGTTCCTTCGTGCGCGATTCCGCCTCGAGCAGTTGCGGAGGGCAATACAATGAACCAATGGGCATACGTAATGTCGGCCTACATACTGATAGGCACAATGATCTCCATCTACGGCATCGGCCTTCGTTCGCGTTTTCGGCGCGCACAAAAGGCCATGCCCGGCCGCGAGGACGAAGCCGATGAATGAACCCTCGAGCAAGCCAGGCATTCCGCCTGTGAGGTCGGCTTATCTTCTCGGCTTTGCCGTGCGGTGTATGATCATTGCCGCGCTGGTGTTCGTGGCGTTTGCCGCGGCGGTACTGCTCACGGTCAACGTCGACATCCCGAAAAGCTACGGCGAGATAGGAACCGCCGTGGATACCGCCTCGTCGCGGCTGGTTTACGTCATTGTTCCGGCGGCGGTGATCTGTGCCGTGCTGCTGGGCGCGGGATGTGCTTTTGTTGCGATTCGTGCCACGCACAAGATTGCCGGGCCGGTGTACAGGCTCTCGGCCGACCTCCGCCGCATGGCCGCAGGCGATTATGATTTTGTCGTGGCTACCAGGACCGGGGATCAGCTCAAGGACCTCGCGGAGGAGCTTGAAACGGCCCGGGCACAACTCGACGGCCGCCTGGCGGAAATCCAAAACCGTGCAATGCTGCTGGCCGAAGTGGCCGAAGCCCGGCAGCCGTCGCCCGACGACCTCGCCCGCAACCTGTCGTCGCTCCAAAACGCACTCGCCACGGAAAAGCAGCAGGAAAACGGTTCGTGACAGGATGGGCCCGCACAGCAGGATATGCAATTCTGGGGGCAGGAGCGCTCGTGGCGGCGGTCGATGTGCTCACAAACAACGAGCACGATTTCGCCGGACGGTGCGAATTGTGCCACACGACTGCCGATGTCACCCCCGGCGGGCCCGCGTCGCTGAGGGAGGCGTCGGTCATTGCAGGGCAGTGCCAACAATGCCACAGGGTTCAGCCCGGCACATCGCATCCGGTAGGCATGATAGTGAAAGCGAAGCTGCCCGAAATTTTCCCGTTGGACGAATCCGGCAGGATGACGTGCCTCACGTGTCACCGCGCCCACCAACCTGCGAAAGGTGAGCCGCTGCCGAGCTTCCTGCGCAGGGGAACGGCCGGCATAGAGCTTTGCAGCCAGTGCCACGCTCAGGCGCACGAAGTTGCGAAGCGCGATCAGCACGCTCTTGGTTTCGCCGCCGCACACGACAAGGCCGAGCCCGCGACCGGGACCACGGTCATGGGGCTCGACGAGCGTTCGATGGCGTGCATGTCGTGCCACGACGATTTCGGGATCGGCGGCCAGGGTGGGTCGAACCATCCGATAGGGGTGCCTTATCCCGTTGGGGCCGGCCCGCGACGGGACTACCACCCGAAAAGCCGGCTGCCGCCGGCCATCAGGCTTTTCGACGGCAACCTTGGCTGCGAAACGTGCCATAGCTTGTATTCGAATATGGACAATTACCTGGTAATGAGCAATAGAGGAAGCGCACTGTGCCTGACCTGCCACGACAAGTAAGGCCGCGGCAAGCACGCCGGCGGTATTTCATCGACCGCAAGCTCCAGCTCGGCCTGGCCGCCGCACTCACTGCCTTTGCCGCGGCGTCGGCCATTGCCCTGGCCGCCTACAGTTACAGGGCCGCCCGACACAACATAGAAAGCATCCGGATGCGTGCGCACGTGCCATACTCAAACACCCGCCAATTGGCCCGGCCCGCCGTGATGTGGGGCGTGTCGGGAGCTTTCGCATTGATGGCCGCAGTGGTGGCCGGCTCGCTGGTGGTGACCTCGCGCCGGGCAAAGGGCATTTCGCGGCATTATGCGCCGCTGTTTCAGAAAATGGCGCGTGGCGAGTTTGCAGAGCCTACAGGGCAGGCGGCGGCAGCAGGGGGCGAATTGGCCTCCGCCTACGTGGAGCTGACGCGCGCCCACGACAAGGCAATGGCGAAGGCCCGCGTGCATGTTGAATACATGCGCGATCTGCTCGAGCAAACGCCCGCGCGGCCAGACGCCGCGCCCGCCGTGTCGCGGGCATCACGCAGGATCATCGAAGAGATCAGCGCCGTGCATCGGCAATCGGCAGGGAATGCAACAACGCAAAGCGATCAACAGGAAGCAAAAGGTGAGGCAGATGACTGACTTGAATCTCTCCGCATCGGAAAAAGCATTTGCAGAAGCCCAACAGTTCATCCCCGGCGGCGTCAACAGCCCCGTGCGCGCCTACGGCGCCGTTGGCGGGCAGCCGCCGTTCATCCGCTCGGGCAGCGGATCGCGGATCACGGATATCGACGGCAACGAGTACATCGACTACGTCTGCTCGTGGGGCCCGCTGATCCTGGGGCACTGCGACGCCGACGTTCTCGCGGCGGCAAAGGCTGCGGCTGACCGAGGGATGACGTTTGGCGCGCCCACGCCCTCAGAGGTAGAGCTTGCCAAGATGGTGTGCCGGGCGTATCCGTCTATCGAGCGCGTGAGGATGGTAACCTCCGGCACCGAGGCAACGATGAGCGCGATCCGCCTCGCACGCGGCTACACCGGCCGCGACAAGGTAATCAAATTCGAAGGATGCTATCACGGCCACGCCGACGGCCTGCTCGTGAAGGCCGGCTCGGGCGCCGTTACCTTCGGCATGCCCACCAGCCCCGGCGTGCCGGCCGACTACGCAAAGAACACGCTCTGCCTGCCTTACAATGACATAGACGCGGTCGACCGGCTCTGCCAAACCACGGGGAGCGAGATCGCATGCCTGATCCTCGAACCCATAGCCGGCAACATGGGCGTGATACCGCCGCAACCGGGCTTCCTCGAGGGGCTTCGCGAAATCACCGCAAAGCACGGCATCGTACTTATCTTCGACGAGGTGATCTCGGGCTTTCGCGTTGCGCTGGGCGGCGCGCAGGAACGCTTCGGCATAACGCCCGACCTCACCACACTGGGCAAGATACTCGGCGGCGGCATGCCGGTAGGCGCCTACGGCGGCAAGGCGGAAATAATGGATTGCATATCGCCGGTTGGCGATGTGTACCAGGCCGGCACGCTCTCCGGAAATCCGGTGGCAATGGCCGCAGGAATCGCCACGTTGAAAAAACTGAGCGACGGCGCGATCTACGACGAACTCGAAAAGAAAGCGGCGAGCCTCGCCGACGGCCTCAAGGTCGCCGCCGAGGAGGCCGGCCTCGACTCTTTCGTAAGCAGGGTCGGATCCATATTGGGCGCGTTCTTCACCGCCGGCCCGGTAACCGATTACCAGTCGGCCAGGAAGTCCGATACCAAGCTCTTTGGCAGGTTCTTCCAGCAGATGCTCAGCCGTGGAATCTACCTGGCGCCGTCGCAGTTCGAGGCCTGGTTCGTTTCGGCCGCACACTCAGACACCGACATCGCCGACACCATCGAAGCCGTCAGGAGCTCGATGTCCGCCATTGCCGAAGAATAGGCGGCAACACTTGCCGTGGCCGGGCGCTGGATGCCCGACTATCATTCAAAAGGCAATCATCACTTTCCCGATCTATCTTGACGACTTTTGTATATTGAAATACGCTGTGTTTTCTGGTATGATTATGCCACTCGCCAAGAGTGGCGGCCCTCGTGGATAGCCCGCGACGTCCGAAAAACGGCGCAAGCGTGACAAACGCCGCCGAAAGACGATTTTCGGACGAGCATGTTGGAGTTTCGATACGTGGCGGAAGCATTGGCGACGACCGGCGCACTGGATCTTCTACCTCGTGTGCGTGCCCTGATAAGAGATCAGCTCCAGGAGCTCGAGCCGTTGCTGGGCGCGGGCTGCAACCTTGAGCAGCTCATGCCGGGCAAGATGTTGCGCACCCGCCTCGCGGCCAGGCTTGCCTACGCCAAGCCTTCGCTGGTGCCCCCCGCCACGCTCGAGCGCGCCTGCGCCGCAACCGAAATGCTTCACACGGCCAGCCTCTGCCACGATGATGTAATCGACAACAGCCTGATCCGAAGGGCAAAAGCCACACTGTGGCGAGCCACCACACCCTCGACGGCCGTGCTGGTGGGCGACGTGCTGCTGTGCGACGCAATGACACTGCTGCTGGAAGCAGAAGGCGGGCGCCACGTGGGGCTTTTTCTCGCCAAGGTCAGAGAAGTATGCACCGCAGAGGCCGATCAGGAGCTGAAATTTCGCGGGCAGGAGCTCGACGAGGCCACCTGCCTGCGCCTGGCACGCTGCAAAACCGGCCCGCTGTTCGCTTTTGTGGCGCACGTATGCGGCGGAGACGATGCCGGGCTGTCGGCGTCACTCGAAGAGGCGGGATATCGCATCGGAACGGCGTATCAGATCGCCGATGATGTTCTCGATGTGGCCGGCCGCGAGGAAGCAGCCGGTAAAACGCTCGGCACCGACGTCCTGCGCCGCAAGTTTACGCTGCCGCAAGCGTCGCAGGCGGGCCTCGACGCCGCACGCGAGCACGTTCGCAGCCTCTGCAATTCGACACTCGACAGCCTGAGCGACTGGCCCGTGTTGTGCAAGGCACTCAGGCGATTCTTCACGCAAGACCTCCAACCTGTTCTCGATCGATACGATCGGCAATTGGGATTATGAAAGGCTGACCGTATGAAACCGAGAGGTGGCTACAACATTCGGGTGGCGGGCCGGCCGGCCGGAGCAGTCGAAGCGCTCCCCGAGCCCGATACGCTGTACCTGCCCCTGCGGAGCCGCCGCTTCAACTTCTCCGAGATTTGCGTAAAAGACGGGGAGCGGTGTGGCCCCGGGCATGCCATCGCGAAAGATCCGGAGAATTATTTCGTGCCGTTGCTTGCGCCGCGTGCGGGCACCGTGCGGCTCGATGCCGTCGAGGGCCACATAGTTCTCGAAGACGTCGCCAAGCTCCCCGAGGAGACGTATCACCCCGACGACGACCTGCCGCATGTGCCAAAGGATCTCGGCTCGTCGGGCATGAAGCGCTACAAGCTGCTCGCACTGGGTGCGTGGCAGTTTCTCCACGATGCCCACACCAACGCTCTGCCCGACCCCTTCGACACGCCGAGCGCGGTAATAGCATCGACCATCCGCCTCGAGCCGTTTTTGGCGCGCGGCGACGTGCAGGTACGCAAGCGCCTGGTAAACTTCACCAGGGGCCTCGAACACCTGCAGGCACTCCTCGAATACCAGCCGATCCACCTCATCCTTCCGGAGGTCGACTCCGACCTCGCCTCGAGGGTGCGCGACACATTGCGCGGACACGCTTGGGTCAATATCACCTATGTGCCGCTGCGGTACCCGTTCGACAACTTTGCCCTTCTCGCCCGAGGCCTGGGTCTGAAGTACGATGCGAACAGCCCCGTCTGGGCGATCAATTCGGAGGGCATACTGGCGATGGATCGGGCACTCACGATGTCGCATCCGTGCACGGTGAGGCTCATATCGCTGGGCGGCCCGGCCGTAGACGAGCCCAAGCACCTCAAGGCGATGCCGGGCTACCCGATCCGGGCCATCATCGACCCGCGCACGTCGTCGGAAAGCATACGCGTGCTCAACGGCGGCGGCCTGACGGGCGACACCGTCCTCGAGGATCAACTGGGTCTCGACGCCGAATGCACCGGCCTGACCGTGCTGCCCGAGCACACCGAGCGCGAATTCCTGGGGTTTGTGCGGCCCGGTTCGGACCGGCGCTCTTACAGCAGGTGCTTCCTCAGTACCTTGCGGGCGCCGGCCGCCGAGCGCCTCACAACGGCACTCAAGGGCGAGCGCCGGCCGTGCGTGTCGTGCAACTTCTGCGAAGAAGTATGCCCCGCGGGAATAATGCCTCACCTTATCCACAAACTGCTGTACCAGGACGAGCTCGAGCAGGCCGAGCTGACGCGCATCGATTTGTGCGTGGAGTGCGGCCTGTGCTCCTTCGTGTGCCCGTCCAAGATCGACCTCCGCAGAGAGTTCATCGATGGCAAGCAACTGATTCAAGAAGAACTTCATTCTGAGGAGGTGGAAGCTTGAGACTTCTCCTGGGAATACTGGATCGCGTTCGCCCCATCTTTGAAGATGGCGGCAAGCTGCGGCCCATGAAGCCTGTGTTCGACGCAACCGAGAACTTTTTCTATGCCCCGTCGGCACGCACCCAAAACGCCCCGCATATTCGTGATCCGCTGGACCTGAAGCGTTTTATGAGTATGGTCATCATCGGGCTGGCTCCGTGCGTGGTGGCGGCGTTTTACTTTTTCGGCCTGCGGATGCTGGCGATGATCGTCGTGTCATACGCTGCCGGCGGCGCAGTCGAGATGCTCTTCGCCGTTGTTCGCAAGGAAGAGATAAACGAAGGCTTTCTTGTGACGGGCCTGATTTTTCCGCTGATCCTGCCGCCGGGCCTGCCTCTGTGGATAGTAGCCGTGGGCGTTGCTTTCGGCGTGCTGGTGGGCAAGGAAATATTCGGCGGCACAGGGCGCAATCCGTTCAATCCGGCGCTCGTCGGCCGCTGTTTTCTTGTGCTTGGATATCCCGGGGTGATGTCGGCTACATACATAGTGCCCGGCAGTGGCCCGCTGGGCCGGCTCACGGAGTATGTTGGGGTGGAAGCCATGACCCGTGCCACACCTCTGGCAGAGGCAAAGCAAGGTGTTGTTGCTCCCATTGCCGATTTGTTTTGGGGCAATGTAACCGGCAGCGCCGGAGAGACAGCCGCCATCGCGATCATCGTCGGCGGAGTATTCCTGGTGCTCACGCGCGTGGCAAACTGGCGTACGGTTGCAGGCATCATCGGGTCGTTTACCGTGCTGGGGCTTGTGCTTCATTACGCAAGGCCGGACGACTTCGCCCCGGTAGGATGGCACCTGCTGGCCGGCGGCCTGCTGTTTGGGGCGTTTTTCATGGCAACAGACCCGGTAACCAGCCCCATCACCAACGGCGGGAAATGGGCGTATGCCGTAATCATCGGAGCGGCGACACTGCTGATACGCAACCTCACCGGGTACGTCGAAGGAATGATGTTTGCCATTCTGCTCGGCAACATCGCGGCGCCGGTGCTCGATGACGTGGCGGTGCGGCTCAGACTCAGGAGGCTGCAACATGAAGGGTAGTATCTATACAATATTCTACTCGGCCGTGCTGGCTGTGGTGTGCGCTCTGCTGCTAACGAGCGCCAACGCCTTCACAAGGCCGCACATTGAAGCCAACAAGGCCGCCGAAAGGATGCGCAACATCCTCGAGGTGCTCGAGGTCCCTGGTGTCGAGAAAGCCGGCTCAAAAGAGCTTACACAGATATACGAGGAAAAGGTCAGCGAGAAGCAATACGGCACGCTCAACGTGTACGAGACCGCCGACGGAGCCGTGGCGGTTCCGTTCGCCGGGCCGGGCCTCTGGGGGCAGGTCAAGGGCTTCCTGGCGCTCGAGTCGGATAAGAAGACCATCCTGGGGGTGACGTTCTACGAGCAGGAAGAGACCCCCGGCCTGGGCGGCGAGATCGGGGCGCAGTGGTTCAGAGACCAGTTTAGGGGCAAATCGCTGCGGGGCAAAGACGGCAAGCCCGGGATTCTGATCGTCCGCGACGGAAACGCGGCCCCCAACGGCGTTGATGCCATAAGCGGGGCCACTATGACCTGCGATAAGGTTCAGGCAATGCTCAACGAAGTCATAGGCACAATAGTAAAGGAGCTAGGCCACGATGTCCAATAGTGCACCTCCGGCAATCGGCGGCGCCTGCGGCCAGGGGCTGTGCGGCGGCAAGTGCAAGGAAATCCTCAGAGAAGGCGTATGGGGCAACAACCCCATCTCCATTCAAATCCTGGGGGTGTGCTCGGCTCTTGCCGTTACGAACAAGCTCGAGAACTCGATCGTCATGGGCGTGGCGCTCATTTTCGTGTGCGCGATGTCCAACCTGCTCGTCTCGCTCTTGCGCAACGCCACCCCGCGGCGTATCCGGATGATCGCGGAGGTGGCGATCATTGCAACGTTCGTTATCGTTTTCGACCTGTTCCTCAAGGCTTTTTATTTTGAAATGTCGAAAAGCCTGGGGCCTTACGTGGGGTTGATCATCACCAACTGCATCGTTATGGGCCGGGCCGAGGCCTATGCCCTTCGGAACCCCCCGATGATGGCAGTGGTCGATGGCGTGGCCAACGGCCTTGGCTACGCCGCAGTGCTTGTCATCATCGGATTCTTCCGAGAGTTGATCGGATCGGGCAAGCTGCTCGATATCGTGGTGTTGTCCGACAACTGGTACATCCCCAACCAGATGATGATCCTGGCGCCCGGGGCGTTTCTTGCCTTGGGTTTCCTGATCGCCCTGGCCAATTACATTAAGCCGCGGCAGGAGGAGGAAACCAAATGACAACCCTGATCATCATTGTTGCAGCCATCTTCACCAATAACATCCTGCTCGCGAGCTTCCTGGGGATGTGCTCGTTCCTCGCATGCTCGGCCAAGATCGAGACGGCCCTGGGCCTGGGGGCGGCGGTGATATTCGTGATGACATGCACGACCGCCATCAACTATGGCATCTACTACGGAGTGCTCGTCGAGAACGCCCCGCTTCTGAAAACCGACCTCACCTACCTTCAGTTCATCATCTTCATTGCGGTCATCGCGGCATTCGTGCAGTTTGTGGAGATGTTCGTGGAACGCTTCAGCCCTGCGCTCTACCACGCGCTCGGCATCTTCCTGCCGCTGATCACGGTCAACTGTGCGATCCTCGGGGCATCGCTGTTCATGATCATCCGCCGCTACTCGCTCGCCCAATCGGTGGGCTTCGGCTTCGGGGGGGGCGTAGGGTGGGCGCTGGCCATCACGCTCATGGCCGGCCTCAGGCAGAAAATGGGTTACAGCCACATCCCCAAGCCGTTTCAGGGCGTGGCGATCATTATGATAATAACCGGAGTCATGGCAATGGCTTTCATGGGCTTCGCCGGTATGGTGTCGATTCAGTAGAGAGGCACGAGAGTGGATTCGATAGCAGCTTTTTTCACGGAGAACTCGGCGGCCATCCGCGACTCCATAATCACATTCGGGGGGATCCTCGTGGGCCTTTCGATCGTGTTGATCGTGGCGGAAAAACTGCTCATCAACTATGGAATCTGCGAGATCGACATCAACGCTCAGGAAAAGGTGCTCGAGGTGGATGGCGGGCAGACGCTGCTTTCGGCCCTCTACGAGAACAAGGTATTCATCCCCGCCGCCTGCGGCGGGCAAGGCTCGTGCGGCCATTGCAAGATAACCGTCCTCGAGGGCGGCGGGCCGGTGCTCCCGACCGAAACACCCCACCTCGGCCGCAAGGAAGTTCGCGCTGGAGTGCGCCTGGCCTGCCAGGTGAAGGTCCGCGAAAACATCCTCATCCGAGTGCCCGAAGAACTGCTGAACGTGAAGCTTTTCACATCGACGGTCGCCGGCACGCGCTCACTTACCTACGACATAAAAGAAATCAGCTTCTCGCTCATCGAGCCTGCCGAAATATCTCATCGCCCGGGGCAATACGTCCAGATTCAGGCGCCCTCGTCCGACGGGCCGGTCTTCCGGGCTTACTCCATCAGCTCACCGACGTACGAGAAGAATTCCGTGGAGCTGAACGTCCGCCTCGTGCCCAACGGCATCGGCTCCACCTACTTGCACAACCTCGAAGAAGGCGACGAAGCGATCTTCACCGGTCCCTACGGGGAGTTCCGGCTCAACGAAGACCCGTCCGTCGAGATCATCTGCGTTGGCGGCGGATGCGGCATGGCGCCGATGAAGAACATTATCTATTCGATCTACGATCAGTGGCCGGATCGCTCCTGTTGGCTGTTCTTCGGATGCCGCACAACAAAGGACGTCTTCTACCTCGACGAACTCAACCAGCTTTCCAGGAAGCATCCAAACTTCCACGTCGTGTACGCGTTGTCTGATCCTCTGCCGCCGGGCGAAACGTGGGACGGCGAGACCGGCTTCATTCATCTGTCGGCGGACAAGTATCTCGAGGAGGGCGTGCGGCGCCAGGCGTTCCTCTGCGGCCCGCCTCCGATGATCGAAGCCGCAACACGCGTCCTGAAAGAAAAAGGCATCGCCCCGGATGACATATTCTACGACAAATTCTGACGCACCAGGACGTCGGAGACGTCGCTTCGTTCTGCATTCCGACCCGCAACGGAAGTGATCTGCAAGCCGCCAACGTGCGAGGGCAAGCTCCGAATGCCTCAGCCAACGGATAGTCAGGTCCGGATATACGAATTGGGGCCCTCGGCAAGCGGCCCGCTTCTGCCCGATTCAGAGCAGAAAAGAAATGCAGGCTCGCTGCCGGGTCCGCTGATTGTTGAGAACGAGCTTTGGTTTTGCCGGCTGCGCTGGATCGCCATCGCCATTCTGGTTGCATTCGGGCTGCTTGGCCTCGCCCCGCAAACAGGCCGGCTGCTCGGGCTGTATTCGCACGCCGCCTGGCCGTTCGTGACGGCGGCGGTCCTCACGCTGATGAACGTCGCCTTCATAAGGCACGCACGTCTGCTCGCCCGAGGACGCCCCACGCCACGCGGGGCCATGGTCAACCTCTGGGCGCAGATCATTCTCGACCTGGCCGTCCTCACCGTGGTCGTCCATTTCATGGGCAGCCTCGAGACCTATGTGCCGTTCGTTTATCTCTTTCACATTGTCTTGGCGTGCATGTTCTTCTCGTTGCCGCAGAGCGCCGCAGTAACCGTTCTTGCGTCGCTCCTTTACATCGGCTGCGTTGCGGCGGAAGAAACCGGGCTGATCTCGCAAAGAGGCATCTACGCCAGCTCTGCCGTCCGCGTCGGCATAGAAAACAACCCCGCGGCAGTCATCTTCAACGTCGGCTCGGCGGTGGCCATCTGGACGGGCGCATGGGTTCTCGTATCACGGCTCTCGGCGATGGTCCGCGAGCGCGACCGCAAACTGGCCGAAGCGAATCGCCGCATGATCCGAACTCAGAAAGACAAAACAAGCCACATGCTCCGGACAACGCACGAACTGAAGGCCCCTTTCGCCGCCATCCACGCCAACGCCCAACTCCTGACGCAGGGCCATTGCGGGGAGATGCCGCCCAAGGCCCTTGTTGTGCTCGAACGCATCACCCGCCGCTGCACGCGCCTGTCGGACGAGATAAAGGAAATGCTCCAGTTGTCCAACCTCAAGTCCGACATCGAGAGATCGCAACTCTCACCCGCCAACCTCGACCTCTCGGCAACCCTCAGAGAGTGCATCGATCAGCTCCGCGAACTCGCGCGCATGCGCGAAGTCTCCATCGAAGAGCGCCTCGAGCCGGCTCACACAATGATCGTGCCCGATCACGCCACGATGCTATTTGCAAACCTGCTCTCGAATGCCGTGCTGTACTCGCACGCAGGCGGGCAAGTGCGCGTCGAATGCCTCTCGAAGCCCGGAGAAGGCCCGAAGGTCACAATCGAAGACGACGGAATCGGCATACCCGCCGATCAACTGCCCAAGGTTTTCGACGAACACTACCGCGCCGGCGAGGCCGTGTCTCACAACAGGGAGTCAACCGGGCTCGGCCTGGCCATTGTGCGGCACGTTGCTCAGGCCAACGCGGTGCGCGTCCGCGTCGAAACCCGGCACGGCGCGGGGACAAGATTCATACTGCAATTCCAATCCGGCCAGCCCGCATCGTGCACAGAAACTGACGTAAAGGAGATGTTCAATGGCCCACTTGATGATAGTAGATGACGATGAAGATTTCGCAACGGCTGTAGCCACGGCGCTCACAAGCGCCGGGCACGAAGTTGACATCTGCCTCGAGGCCAAGGGCGCCATCCAGAAGATGGCGGAAGCCAGGCCCGACCTGCTAATACTCGACGTGGTGTTCCCCGATAACAGCGCCGCCGGGTTCGAACTAGCCCGCGCCATCCGGCAAAACACCGACGAACTCGGAAGCACGCCCATCCTCATGCTCACGGCCGTCAACGAGAAATTCCCCCTCGGATTCGGTGCGCGAGACATCGACGACAATTGGCTGCCCATTTCCGCTTTCCTCGAGAAACCCGTCGACCTCGTAACCTTGTGCAACAGGGTGGCGGCTCTGCTGAAGGGAGAGGAAGCCTGAGCCGCCGGCGCAAGCGAAGAATCGGGCGCCAGGGGCTGAAGCCCGTGGCCATGACGCCTGCACACACTGCCGGCAAAGAGTACACTTGATTCTTTGCCCTTGCAGGCACTATAATATGAACTTCTGCGGCGCAACAGCTCTTCGCGCTCGCGCATTGTGCGCCCGATAACAAAGGACAACTCAGCTATGAACCCGCAGACAGCGGAACCCGAAACCGCACAGTTTGCAAGGCTCGCCGAATTCATCGACGGCCTCGGGCTCGGTCACGAGCCCGACGAACGCCAAGCCGCGCTCATCGAGGTGCTCCACGAAGCACAGGAAATCTTCGGCTACCTGCCGGAGGACGTCCAGGAATTCGTGGCCGAAAAACTGAGGCTCCCGCTCGGCCGCGTGTTTGGCGTAATATCATTCTATCATTACTTCACCGCCGAGCCGCGAGGCAAACATCAGATCAACTGCTGCCTGGGCACGGCCTGCTTTGTTCGAGGGGCCGAGAAGATAATAGAACAGTTCGAAGATACCCTCGGCATAAAGATGGGAGAAGTGACGCCCGACAAAAACTTTTCCCTCGGAACGCTTCGCTGCGTGGGCGCGTGCAGCCTCGCACCGGTCGTGATAGTCGACGGCAAAACATACGGCAGGGTCACACCCGAGCAAGCCGCCGAAATCATTGCTGAATACAACTGACCATTTTTCGGACTTCCACAACGGAAGCGCCGGAGACCTTTCGATGATCAAATTCACCTCGCGACAGGACCTTGAAGCTTATGCAGGCAACCTGCGCGGCGGCGAGCCGGCGCCAACGAAAATCCTCATCGGAATGTCAACCTGCGGGCGGGCGTCCGGCGCCGAAGAAGTATATCGGGCGCTCATCGACGCAGCCCAGCAGCACGGGCTGGACAACGTGAGCATCGTCAAGACCGGCTGCGTAGGGCTGTGCCACGCCGAGCCGCTCGTCGAGGTGGAAGAGCCCGGCCATCCGCGCGTCACAATCGGCGACGTAGACCCCGGGCGCGCACGCGAGATCATCGAGGCCGTAGCCACCAACGCCAAGATTCCCCATCCATACACGCTCGGCATGGGCATATACGCAAAGCAAGAGCGAATAGCCCTCCGCAACTGCGGCCGGATCGATCCCGAACAGATCGACGAATACATCAGAACCGGCGGATACCGGCAACTCGCGTCGGCGATCTTCGACAAGCCCCCCGAAGACATAATCGAAACCGTCAAGGCCTCGGGCCTGCGCGGGCGCGGAGGCGGAGGATTTCCTACCGGCATCAAGTGGGCGGCCGCACGCAAAGCCGAGGGCTCGCCAAAATACATAGTGTGCAACGCCGACGAAGGCGACCCCGGCGCGTTCATGGATCGATCCATCCTCGAAGGCGATCCATACTCCGTGATCGAGGCAATGGCCATAGCCGGTTACGCCGTCGGCGCGAACAAGGGCTTCATTTATGTGCGGGCAGAATACCCGCTGGCCATCCACCACCTGCGCGTCGCCGTCGAGCGCGCCCGCCAACACGGCCTGCTGGGCGCCAACATTCTCGGCAGCGATTTCTCATTCGATCTCAAGATGAAGTTTGGAGCAGGTGCGTTTGTGTGCGGCGAAGAAACCGCCCTGCTGCGCTCCATCGAAGGATCAAGAGGCCAGCCAACCGTCAAGCCGCCATTCCCGGCACAGGCCGGGCTCTGGGGCAAGCCCACGGTCGTCAACAACGTCGAAACCTTTGCGAATATTGTCCCGATCCTCGAAAAGGGTAGCGACTGGTTCCGATCCATCGGCACAGAAAACAGCCCCGGCACGAAGGTCTTTGCACTGGCCGGAAACGTCAAGAACGTTGGGCTGGTCGAAGTGCCGATGGGCACCACGCTCAACGAGATAATCCATGATCTCGGCGGCGGCTCACGCAGCGGCAAGCCCGTGAAAGCCGTGCAGACCGGCGGCCCCTCCGGAGGCTGCATTCCATCCGAAAAGTTCGATACGCCAATCGACTACGACAACCTCATCGAGCTCGGATCGATGATGGGCTCAGGCGGCATGATCGTCATGGACGAAGACACCTCGATGATCGGCATCGCCCGATTCTACCTCCAATTCACCTGCGATGAATCCTGCGGCAAGTGCACGCTCTGCCGGCTCGGCACAAAGCGCCTGCTCCAACTGCTCGACAAGCTCCTCGCCGGCGCCGGCGGCCCGGAAGACATCGACGAACTCCAAACGCTCGGGCAGTGCGTGAAGGACGGCTCGCTCTGCGGGCTCGGCAAAACCGCACCAAACCCCATACTCTCGACGCTCAGATGGTACCGCAAAGAATACGACGACCTCGCATACGGCGGCAAGATGATCTATCGCATCGTCGCCGAAAAATGCATCGGCTGCACTGCATGCGCAAAGGCCTGCCCCGCCGAGTGCATAGAAGGCGAGAAAAAGGAACCGCATACCATCCGCCAGGAAGACTGCATCCAATGCGGAACGTGCATTGAAAAGTGCAATACCGGCGCGATTATCCGGGCGGCCGCCGAGTGCGCCGGCGCCCGATAAGTCTACGCAGGAAAGGCCCTGATGTGAAGATCAATATCGATGGAACGGACTACGATGCCCAGCCCGGGCAAACCGTTCTCGACGTCGCCCGCGCCAACGGCATTTACATCCCAACGCTCTGCTACCACGCGCGCACCGGCCGCGCCGGCCGATGCCGGGCATGCGTAGTCGAAGCCGAAGGAATTCGCGGCCTCAAGGCAGCGTGCGTGCTCGAAGTGCAGCACGCCATGGTCATCAGAACCGATACACCCGCCGTGATGAACACCCGCCGGACGGTCGTCGAGCTGCTGCTCGCGGGCGGCAAGCACAACTGCCTCGCCTGCGAATCTAACGGCGATTGCGAATTGCAGGACATGGCCTACAAGCTCGGCATCGAGAAACCCAAGTTCCTCATGGAAACCACCGACCTCCAGCCCGACCTCTCCGCCGAAGGAATCGTTCGCGATCTCGACAAGTGTATTCTCTGCGGACGCTGCGTTGCCTCGTGCAACAACAACGTAATGCACGAGGTGCTCGATTTCGGATGGCGGGGCGACGACGTGCGCATCGTGTGCGACAACAACAAGCCGATGGGCGATTCATCCTGCGTGCAATGCGGCGAATGCGTGCAGGTTTGCCCCGTTGGGGCGCTCACCTTCAAGACATCCAAAGGCAAAGCACGCAACTGGGAGGTCGAAAAAAAGAGGGTGATTTGCCCATACTGCGGAGTCGGCTGCGTGATGGAGATCGCCGTAAGAGACAACGAGTACCTCTGGGCCACGGCCGTCGAGGAAAACTGCGACAACCTTCCAAACAAAGGAATGCTTTGCGTGAAAGGGCGCTTCGGCCTGGACTACCTCAACCGGCCCGACCGCCTCACCACGCCGATGATCCGCAAAAACGGCAAGCTCGAAGAAGCAACCTGGGATGAAGCTCTCGAGTTCGCGGCGGCCCGCCTGCAGCAGGTAAAGCAAGAGCACGGCCCCGGAGCCGTCGGATGCTTCAGCTCGGCCAAGACCACAAACGAAGAAAACTTCGCTATGATGCGCTTCGCACGGGCCGTGATCGGCACGAACAATGTGGACCACTGCGCACGCCTGTGCCACAGCTCAACGGTCGCCGGCCTCGCCACAACGCTCGGCTCAGGCGCCATGACCAACAGCATGCAGGAAGCGCAAAAGTCCGACGTCATACTCGTAACCGGCAGCAACACCACCTGGTGCCATCCGGTCTTCGGCGGAATGATAAAGCACGCGGTCAAACAGCACGGCGTCAGGCTCATCGTAGTCGACCCCCGCAAAACCGACCTCGCCAAGATAGCCCACCTCCACCTGCGGCAGAGGAACGGATCCGACGTTGCGTGGCTGATGGGCGTGCAGCGAATCATCATAAACGAAGGCTGGCACAACCAAGCCTACATCGACGAACGCTGCGAAGGCTGGGGCGAGTACCGCGCGAGCCTCGAGTTCTTCACGCCCGAAAAGGTGGAAGAGCTGAGCGGCATTTCGAAAGACGATCTCCACAGCATCGCAAAGCTTTACGCCACGGGCGGCGTCGGCGCATTATATTTCAGCATGGGCATCACCCAGCACACACACGGCACCGACAACGTGAAGGCCTGCGCCAACCTGGCGATGATCACGGGCAACCTCGGCGTGGAAGGCGGGGGCGTTAATCCGCTGCGCGGGCAGTCAAACGTCCAGGGAGCCTGCGACATGGGCGCACTGCCCAACGTCTTCAGCGGATACCAGAAGGTAACCGACGAAACCATCCGGAACAAATTCGCCGAGCACTGGGGCATCGACGCCGATCAGATGCACACCGAAATCGGCCACACCGTAACCACGATGATCGAGGCCTGCGGCGACGACATCAAGGCACTATACGTCATGGGCGAAAACCCCATGATGTCCGACGCCAACCTCAACCACGTCGAAAAGCAACTAAAAAAACTCGACCTCCTGATAGTGCAAGACATCTTCCTGACCGAAACCGCCCAAATGGCCGACGTCGTTCTGCCGGCGGCTGCATTTGCCGAAAAGACCGGCACATACACGAACACCGAGCGGCGGGTGCAGGTAGGCCGGGCGGCGCTCACCCCGCCCAAGGGCACCCGGCAGGACTACGAAATCATCGCCGATATCGCCGCGCGGCTCGGACACGAAACGTTTCCGCGCACGCCTGCGGCGCTCTTCGATGAAATCAAGCGCCTCACACCGTCGTATCACGGAATGACCTACGAGCGGCTCGAGCCAAACGGCCTCCGCTGGCCGTGCCCCACCGAAGACCACCCCGGCACGCCGATCCTCCACGTCGACAAGTTCGTGCGCGGCAAGGGGCTGCTCACGCCGCTGCAATACAAACCGTCGGCCGAGGAGCCCGACAGCGAATACCCAATGTGCCTGAGCACCGGGCGCATGCTCGAGCATTTTCACTCGGGCAGCATGACCCGCAGGTGCACCGTGCTCGACGGAATCGCGCCCCGCGGTGAGGTCGAGGTGAATCCGGCCGACGCCGAGAGGATCGACGTGAGGACAGGCGACAAGGTGCGTGTCGAAACCAGGCGAGGAACAATCGACACCCACGCCACAGTCACCGATACCGTCAGCCAGGGCCTCCTTTACATTCCCTTCCATTTCGTCGAGGCGGCCGCCAATCGGCTCACAAACGACGCGCTCGATCCCGTGTCGAAAATCCCGGAATACAAAATCTGCGCCGCCCGGATAAGCAAGGCCGAATAAGAACGGCGCAGCGGCCGGCGGCGCTGCATTTGCCTGCACGCGTCTTCCGTCACTCCGGCCGTACCACGACCGCCGAATAGCCGTCGATATCAATGTGGCTCTTCGCCGCCTCGAGAATATCGCCGGCCGTCACCGACCTTATGATCTGCTCGTATCGGTCGAGGTAATCGTCGCCCAGGCCGTAATACTCGATGGCGTGCATCGCTGCGGCGCGGCCCTCGTTCGTCTCGAGCTTCAGAGGAAGTATGCCGGTGAGGAAGCCCTTGCTGTCGTTCAGCTCGCCGGCCGTTACCTTCCGGCTGCGGATTTTGTGCAGCTCGTCGAGGATGCTCTCGATGGTTCTGTCGATGTTCTTCGGATTCACGCCGGCGTGGATCGACCACGGGCATTCGCCCATCGACGGCGAATAGGAAGCATAAACGTAGTAGGCCATTCCCTGTTCTTCGCGGATGTTGCGTCCAAGGCGGCCCATCAGCCCGAGGCCGCCTATGATGTGCGTCAGGTGCTGCAGCGATGTGAAATCGGGGTGAGTTCTCGCCGGCGCCTTGAAGCCGAGCGCGATCTCGGCCTGCGGCTTCTCCTTCATTATCACTACTTTTTTCTGCGGGGCGGAGCGTCGCTGGGCTGTGAGATCGAGCATTGGTGTTTTGCGTTTCTTGCGCCACTTTTCGATGAGGCGCGCCGTATTGCGGGCTGCCGCGTCCGCCTCCACGTCGCCCACCACGCAGAAGATTGAGCCGTTGGGTGAATAATGCCTCGAGTGGAACCTCCGCAGGTCGTCGCACGTGAGGCCCCCGACACTTTGCGAATACCCGTTGGGATAGTGATGGTAAGGGTGACCCGGCGGATAGATCAAATGATTGAGTTCGCGGCCCGCCACGTGCTGCGGCGAGTCTGCCACCTGGCTGAGATAGGTGAGATACTGATTCCGGATCAGCTCCACGTGCTCGGGCGGGAAGCTCGGCTGCCGCAGCACCTCGAGCATAAGCTCGAGGAGCGCCGGCCAGTGGTCTGCCAGGCACTTCAAGTGAAAGCTCACGTTGTGCAGGCTCGCCGAAACGGAGAGAGACGCGCCCACGGAATCCACCAGGCCGAAAATCTCCTCGTACGATCTCTTCTTTGTGCCGCGCATCGTGGCGGTGGCCGTGAGGCCGGCAAGCCCCGCCTTGCGCTCCGTGTCATACACCGGGCCGCCCGGCATCGAGCCGTAAACGATAACGCTGTGCGACGCGGAGTTCCGCGCCGCGAGGACGGCTGCACCGTTCTCGGTAACAACCCTCGCCGCGGCCTTGAATCCGGTGACGGCGAAAACCTCCGGGCCCGCCTCCACCGGCGCCTCCGGCGCGTACGACGGCTCGGTGGGGATGAACCAGCCGATCGTCCGGTTGCTCGGCAACAGGTAGCGTTCCGCCGCCCGCTGCACGTCGGCCCCGGTCACGGCGCGGATATTGTCGGCGTAGTCGTCGAGGAGCTTGTGAGTGTGGACAATCTCCGCGTAGCCGAGCATCATCGCCCTGTGAGTTACGCTTTCGCTTGCGTACGCGTGCGACGCGAGGAGCTGCGTGACGGCCGTTTGCACTTCCTCATCAGCCGGGCGCTTGCCTGCCAGGCGCTCCAGCTCACGCAGCACGGTGCGCTCGAGCTTCGCCTGCCGCCCCGCGTCGATTGCAGTTGCACCAACAGACACGCCAAAAGAATCGATTGACGGATGGAACGACGAGTGAGCGCTCGATGCAAGGCCGGTAGTGACGAGCGCCTTGTAGAGCCTCGACGTACGGTAGCCGGTGGCGTTGTCGCCGATGTAAGACTTCGATCCGCCCAGGAGTGCATCGGCCACGAGCAGGGGAAAAGCGTCGGGGCTGTCGCCGCCCGGCCCCTTGCACAGCACCTCGATGTAAGCCGCGCCGCCGCGCCGCCTCACAGTCACACGCCGCTCCTTTCGCTGTCCGGGCTCGGCGACCACCTTGCCCGGCCGGGCGCCGCCCCGCAGATTACCCCACTGCTTCTCGAGCCTTCGCAGCAGCTTTGCCGTGTCGAAATCGCCCACGGCCACGATCACCGTGCAGTTGGGCCTGTAATGCCGCCTGAAATACTTGCGCAGGTCGGCGCTCGTTAGGGTTGTCAGGTCCTTCCGCGTGCCGATGATCGGCCGCCCGTAAGGATGCTTGCGAAAAGCTTTCGCATCGAGCGCCTTGCGGAGCAGCGTATGCGGGTGGTTCTCGGAGCCGTCTTTCTCCGACAGCACCACCGTTCGCTCGGACTCGAAATCGGCCTTGCTGATCGGGTACTCCAGCCTCTTGCGCTCGATGCGCAGCGCCAGGTCGAGATGTCGCGACGGCAGTGTCTCGAAATACGCGGTGAAATCGCGCGACGTGAACGCGTTGTTGATGCCGCCCACCCGCGCAACCTTCCTGAAAATGTCGTTGTTGGTGTCGCCCCTGCCCGACTTGAAAAGCATGTGCTCGACAAGATGCGAGGCGCCCGTGATACCGGGGCGTTCGTTGCGCGATCCCACGCGATACCACACCCAAAACGACACCACCGGCACATCGTGATCTTCGCAGGTGAGCACCTTCAGGCCGTTGTCGAGGATTGTTTCAACCACTGGTTGCGTCACTGGATGATTTCCTTCGTGTCATGGAAAAAGCGGACGAATACTGGGCACGAGTCGTGCCGCATAGCAGCATAAGTATAGGCGTGTTGGCGGCTGAATCAAGAGGGAATGCCGGTTTGGGGCAATTCAACTGGCAGGTGCGAGTACACGACACGAAGGTCATCCGCAGCAATCCGATTCTTCGCTGCAGCAATTATTCTTGGCGCCGAAAAAACGTGAAACAACCGCCATGGCGCATCCGACGCCGGCGTCCACGCGTATGGCGCCCACCGGGCAGTTTCCGGCGCAGGCTCCGCATTCCATGCAGGCGTCTCGGTCGATCACGCGCGCCTTGCCCCCCTCGACGGCGAAGACGGAATGAGGACAAACGACGATGCACATTTCGCAGCCAACGCACGCATCGGCGTCGAGCTGCAGCGTTACGACATTTGGAAGGTACTTAGCCATAGCCATTGACCTTTCTTGTCATCGGGCGCGCATTCGCGGCGGCCACCTGGAGTAAGCGCCTCAAACGAATCTGCCCGCAAGCCACAATCCCAGGCCGATCAGGCCCACTGCAAGCTGCGCCGGAACCGCGAAACGCATCTCCTTTTCAACTCCCGAGCGAGAGGCATAGGTCGACGCGCCCGTGAAATTCATCGCGAAAAACGCCGCGATGGCAGGCATCAGCAGGAACCAACCGGCCAACTCCATCTTCCCCCCGAGCGACTCCAGCGGCACCACTGCAAGAGCAGCCACGCACGCCGCCAGCGGCAATCCGACCGCCGCGCCCTTCGCCGAGAAAGCCCTTCCGGGCAGCCACGGAAGCAACATCGGCGCAAGAGCGGCGCCTCCGATGTATGACACAAGCACCAGCAGCCCCGCCCGCAGGCCGTCCGACGCCGCGAGCGCCCAGTCGTATCCGCTGCGGCTGAGCCCGCCGAGAAAGAACAGGCAAACCGCAAGCACAATCGCATATCGAAATCCCTGTACCAATTCCACCGGAATGACTGCGAACCTGTCCCATAGGCCAAAACGCACCCGCCGCATCTCCGGCGTGGCCCGCATTCCGGCCTCGAGGAAAGCGCGGAGGTCGGCGGCCCGCACCGGTCCATAGACCACGCGAAAGCCGCTTCGCTTCTTGACATCGTGCGCCGCAACGCCGGGCGCGCCGAGCTGAGGCACAATCAGCCTGCGATGCGATACCACGCCCGCAAGCCCCGTCGCTTCTATCCTGCCCACAATCTCATCGGTGCCGAACGTGCCCTTGCCGGCCGCGCACCATACGTT
>JABMSA010000269.1 GCA_013202185.1 Planctomycetota bacterium | reverse complement strand
TTGAGGGGCGCGCGCCGACAGCCGACGACGTCATCAAGGTAGGCATGATGTACCCGCGCGGGGGCTCCCCTCACACTGATTTTACTTGATTTGCGCGACGATGGCGGGTATGCTGACTTGATTGTAAACTGGCAATAGCGCCGCACACTCAACTGGTGAAGAATAGGAAGAAGCTAAGTGATGAACGTCGAAGAGATCATAGCCAAGATAGAAAACATTCCAACTCCGCCGGTCGCCAAGGTTGCGTCGGCTTTCTCGGGTGGGCTCGATTCGTGCCTGGGCATCGAGCTTCTGCGCCGGAAGTACAAGGCGAAGGAGATCATTGCCATCACGATCGATATCGGGCAGGGCGACGAGGAGATGGAACAAAGCCGTAAGCACGGCAAGGCAATGGGCGTGGAGCCTATTGTGGTAGACGTGCGCAGGGAGTTTGCCGACGAATGGGTGACTACGGCGATCAGGGCGAATTCCAGCTATGGCGGGTATCCGGTGTCGACGTCGATGACGCGCCAACTCGTGGCCCGCAAAGTGGCCGAGATAGCCGTTCGCGAGGGGTGCGATGCGATCATCGAAGGAAGCTCGGGCAAGGGTAACGATCAGTACCGCATGCACAACACCTTCACACTGTTTGCCCCCGGCCTGGAGGTGCTGGTGCCGGTGCGCGATTTCGACCTGACGCGCCTCGATGAGGAGGAGCTGTGCAAGGCGTGGGACGTTCCTGTGCGGGAGACGCTGACGGGCGGGGACGACAAGACGCTGTGGTGCCGCTCGATCGCCAGCGGAGCTATCGATCTCAACCAGGAGCTGCCCGACCATATATGGCTGTGGCTGGTGCCGCCGGAGAAGGCGAAGGACGAGCCTACGTACATCGAGGTCGAGTTTGCCGAGGGGGTGCCGGTGAAGCTGGACGGGGTGCAAATGCCGCTCGACGATTTGATCGAAGAGCTTAATGTAGTCGGCGGGCAAAACGGCATCGGCCGAATCGACATGTTCGAAGACGGCATAATGGATCTGAAGTCGCGCGAAATCTACGAAGCTCCGGCCGCCCATATTATCCTGAAGCTGCACGGCGATCTCGAGCAGTTTTGCCTTACCAAGGGCGAGCTTCTGTTCAAGAAGATGATCGATCAGCAGTGGGCGTACATGATGTATCACGGCGAGGCCTATCAGCCGCTGCGGTTCGATCTCGAGGCGTTCATCAACCAGTCGCAGAAGGTTGTAAACGGCAGCTACAGGGTCAAGCTTTACAAGGGCAACGTCGAAATCGTGTCGCGACACAGCGACAGCGGGCTGTTTTACCCCGAGATCAGGTCGATCAAGGCGAGTGGGTTCAACCAGCAGCGCTGCGCCGACGCGGCATTTGTGCGCGGCCTGCCCTACGTTATCCTTGCGAAACGCGAAGGATACGAGTAGGGACTATGGGACTATAGGACAATCGGACAATGGGAGAAAGAGACAACGTCGAGTCCCCGTAGGGGACGACAGACTCCTAGCCACGGGCGTGAGCCCGTGGAACCGGTGGAAAACAACCCCAGAGCCCCCGCGTAGGGGGCGGCAGATCGGATCGACGACGAGGACGACGACGAGGACGAGAAGATCCGGAGTCTGGCAGAAAGATGGCTAAACTGTGGCACAAGGCGGTTGATCTCGATGGCGAGATCGAGCAGTACACCGTCGGCAACGACTATGTCCTCGATATGGAGCTGGTTGAGGCCGACGTGCTGGGCAGCGTTGCGCACGCGAAGATGCTGGCCGCTATCGGCATTCTCACCGAGGAAGAATTCGGCCGGCTCAAGGAGGCCCTGAAAGAGGTGCTCGGGCTCTGGAATCGGGGCGACTTTTGCATCGAGCCATCGCAGGAAGACGTTCATACTGCCGTCGAGGCTTTCCTCACCGACAAGCTGGGCGAGCTTGGCAAGAAAATCCACACCGGCCGGTCGCGGAATGACCAGGTGCTCGTCGACACGCGGCTTTACGTCCGCGACAGGCTCCTCGACGTTCGGCACGAGGTGGCTCTTCTGGCGGATACGCTCGCGCGCTTTGCCGAGAAGTGGCGGGAGGTTCCGATGCCTGGCCGCACCCACACTCAACGTGCGATGCCGTCGTCGGTGGGGCTTTGGGCCGGAGCGTTTGCCGAGAGCCTTGCAGATGATCTTGTGCTGCTGGGCACGGCCGCCGAGCTTAATGATCAGTGCCCGCTGGGCTCGGCCGCGAGCTACGGCGTGGGGCTCCCTATCGACAGGCAGATGACTGCCGATCTGCTGGGCTTTGCAAAAGTGCAAAACAATGTGCTTTACGCCAACAACAGCCGTGGGAAGATGGAGGCCATCGCGCTGTTTGCATGCACCGAGGTGATGCACGACCTGGCGAAGCTGGCCAACGACCTGATTTTCTTCAGCATCCCCGAGATGGGCTACTTCGGCTTGCCCGAGGAATACTGCCCCGGCAGCAGCATCATGCCGCAGAAAAAGAACCCCGGGCCCCTCGAGCTGATCCGGGCCAAGAGCGCGGCGGTGGAGGCGGATCTTTTCCGCGTTTTGCATATTACGCGCGCGCTGCCGTCGGGATACAACCGCGACTTCCAAGAGACAAAAGAGCCCCTGATGCAGGGGCTCAAGGTCACCGAGTCGTCGCTGAAAGTGGCAAGGCTCATATTCGAAAACCTTACAGTTAATGAAGAAACACTGTTGAAATCGTTTACGCCTGAGTTGTACGCTGCGGACGAGGCTCTGGAAATGGCCGCCAGAGGGGTGCCTTTCCGCGATGCATACAAACAGGTTGGGCTGAATCTGGACAAGTTGGCCGACCGTGACCCGCGAGAAAACATCCTCTCGAAAACACACCTTGGAGCCCCTGGGAATCTTGGGCTTGCAGCATTGCGTCAGCGTCTGTCGGAAAACATCGAGCAGATCAAGGCCGCCGGCAGTCGGATAGACGACGCGAAAAAGTCCTTGCTGCAGTAAAGATAGGCAGGACGTTTCAAGAAATGTTTGCTCCCACAATGCTTTCGCAGTTCGCAGAACGTTAATCAGATCAAGCCGAGCTTGTGCATCGCAGGCTGCATCCATTTGAGTTTTCGAAAGATATCGATGATTGTCCGACAAGAATTTCTGCTTTTTTACTTGATTTGTGCTGCTGACAATGTACAATTGTATATTCAAGCTCTTATGGATTGGAGATCGCAAGGGCTGTTCGCGATAAAATAATAGGGTGATTGCTCTACAATAGTATTCGCAATGGTGATATGTAGCGGCCTGCCAGAAAAGAATCCTTCACGGACGAAGGACCGTGTCATGCTGATTTCACCCAGCTCGCTCTCACCATCTGTGCACACCCACGCAGACGCGATCCGCCGACCGGAATACGAAAGACGGAGAGGCGCTCGTGGACGATGAAAACATTCGCGTGCTGGTAGTAGATGACCAGGCCAGCATACTCTCGCTGGTGGAACGCATCCTCCAGTCGGAAGGCTACGCCACCCTCACCGCCTCCGATGGTGCCGAGGCGATTGAGGTAGTGGCCGAGAAATTTCCCGACCTGGTCCTGATGGACGTCCACATGCCCAGGCTCGACGGAATTCAAGCGCTCAAGCGCCTGACCAGATCTCACCCCACCATTCCGGTTATCATGATGTCGGGCTACGGCGAGGTCCGCCCCGCGGTGGAGGCCCTGAAACTCGGGGCAAGGGATTACCTCACGGTACCGTTCGACCACGAGGAATTGCTCCTGCAGATTACCCGCGCCCTCAAAGAAACACGGAATGAGCGCGAGATGCGGCGCCTGCAAACCATCCTTGGAAACTCGGCCCACCTCTGCGAGCTGATGGGATACAGCCCTCAGATCAGAGGCATATGCGAACAAATAGATCAGGTGGCACGCACCGACTTCACAGTGGTGCTATACGGCGAGAGCGGCAGTGGCAAGGAGCTTGTGGCCCGGGCCATCCATCGCAGCAGCCTCAGGGCCTCGGGCCCGTTCGTGCCCGTCGATTGCGGCTCCATACCCGAGAACCTCATCGAGAGCGAATTATTCGGCCACGAGCGCGGGGCTTTTACCGGCGCTCACCAGCGCAAGGCCGGCAGCTTCGAGCGTGCCTCCGGCGGCACTCTGTTCCTCGACGAAATAGGCAATCTGCCCAAGAGCATGCAGTCCAAGCTCCTCAGAGCCATACAAGAACGAAAGATCGAGCGGATCGGCGGAACCGGGCCAATAAACATCGACATTCGCATCATCGCCGCCGGCAACCGCAGGCTCGAAGACCTCCTGGCAGAGGGGGCGTTCCGCGAAGATCTTTATCACAGGCTCAACGAATTCTTCATAGAGATCCCGCCACTGCGCGAGAGGCGAGAAGACCTCGACTACCTGGCCAAGCGATTCATCGATGCCACTGCGAAGAAGGTGAACAAGGAAATTCGCGGCATCTCCGACGGGGCGCTCAAGGTGCTGGACGACTACAAATGGCCCGGTAACGTCCGCGAGCTGCAAAACGTCATAGGTCGCGCCGTTCTTCTTTGCGACGACGGCATCGTGCGGTCGCGCGACCTCACTGCACTCGACTCGGTGAGACACGGCGCTTCCCTCTCCACCTTCCGTTTCACCGCCGATGCCGAGAACATCCCGCCGCTCAAGGAAGTTATCCGTCAGGTCGTTGAAGAGGTCGAGCGCAAAGTCATCAAGCAGGTGTTGGAGAGGGCCGGCGGCAACAAGAGCCAGGCGGCACGAATGCTGCAGATCGATTACAAAACGCTCCTGAGCAAGGTCAAGAAGTACCGCCTGAACGACCCCCGGAAGAACGGCGAGGCATAGAGGGCATCCCTTATATGGGATCGTGTGAGGAGACATAGCATCACAGCCGATAACGATAACCCGCCGCGAGATAACGGAAACAACGATATTGCGCCGTCCTCATCTTCACGAGCGCACAACGTGCTCGGAGCGCTCGTCAACCGATGCGTACCCGTGGCAATTATAGACAAGCAACTCAACATCTGCCATTGCAACGCTCCCCTCAGAGAACTCCTACGCCTCGGAGACGCCGCCACGCCCCACAAGCCCCGCTTCGTATCACACAGTTGCGAACAAGAATTCAAAAAGGCAATCGAAGACGTAACAAACGGCCAAATACGGCACCTGCCCGTGATCGGCCTCAGACCCTCGTCCGCAGAAACCATCTGGATAAACGGCCGCCTCTTCCCGGCAAAACACCGCGGGCATGATCTTGCACTTGGCGTGTTCTGTGCCACAACCGAAACCGCCGCCGACCGGCAACAGCGGGAAGACATCAACCGGCACATCCTCGTCGGAGAACTCGTCGACATCGTCGCACACGAATTGAATAACACACTCGCGAGCGTTCTCGGCTTCTCGCAATTCCTGGCCAAGGAGGATCTCTCGGCGGACGCCGGAGGCGACCTCCAGCAAATATCAGACTCCGCCCGGCTCTGCCGGCGCCTGGTCGACAGGCTTCTCTCCTGCGTCAAGAAACAGCGCCCCGGCCACACACGCATCGACATCAACGACCTTGTTGCCAGGCAGTTGTCGCTCCTCGCCGGCGGCCTCGCATCAAGCAACATCTTCGTCCAACTCCGCATGGGCTCCGGCCTGGACGCCGTCGGCGCAGAGCCGCACTCGCTCAGGGTCGTCATCGCAAACATCATAACCAACGCCCGCCAGGCAATGCCTGACGGCGGAACGCTCACCATCGAGACCAGCGCCGCCCCATCTCAACGCGAAGAACCACCAGATCGCTGCACAAGCAGGGTGGCAGAGCACACCGTCGACTTCGCCGACCAATTCATCCAAGTACGATTCACCGACATTGGCTCTGGCGTTGCGCCCGTTGCACTGCCCCACATTTTCGAGCCATTCTTCACAATGCATGGCGAAACCCACGACGGCATCGGCCTCAGCATTTGCCGCAGCATAATCGGAAAAATCGGCGGCACAATACGCGTCGAGCACACCTCCCCTAGAGGCACCACCATCATCGTCACGCTGCCCGTTGCCAAGCCGCACAGCATCTTCGACCACATCAATCCCGACCAACACACACCAACCGAAAAGATAAGTAAAAAGGTACTCCTCGTCGACGATGACATCTCCTGCTGCAAAGTAATTCAAATCGCCTTGACAAGAGAAGGCCACGCCGTCGACATCACCCACGACGGCGAGGAGGCAATGGCCAGGATCGACGCCCAACCTTACGACATCATATTGCTCGACGTAAACATGCCGCGCCTCGATGGCCGACAACTCTACGAAATCCTCTCCCGCAAAGACCCCCAACAGGCCGGGAAAATGATCTTCATCACCGGCGACGTCATGGACGACAACACACAGCAATTCCTCCGCGACATCCCCAACCCCCACCTTATGAAGCCCTTCGACGTCGACAAAATGAACAAGCTCGTCCGTGAAATGTAACCTCCCCGACCTTGCAGCCACACATGTAAACCACGAACACCATCAGATTTCAATGGCCGATGCTCGAAGGCTCGAATGTGACGCAAGAATGGGAGTCTTGGGTTTCGGTGATGACACCAGGAGCAGAACAACGAGCTGAAAAGCCGGCTCCGCTTGGGGATATCAGGCGAGTTCTCGCTTGGCGAAGAGGATGTTGGCAAGCAGCAGGAATATCGCGATCCATCCTGCAGTGTAAAGGGCAAGCTGCCCCACTAGTCCTGTCGGCACGATCTTGCCGAAAGCTATATCGCTGGCGTAATTAAGAAACTCAAAATTAGGAATGAGTCGCAATAGTAGTACTGCGAAACGGGAAGGTGTTTCGGTCTCGTCCGTGAACAGGTGAACGAGGTAGCCCGCCTGGTGGCCAAGGATGAACAAACTGAATGTGATGCAAACGTTGAGGATCATAGAAACTCTGGTTGAGATGGCAAGGGCGGCAGCGGCGAGCACGAACACTTCCCACAAGGACAGCAGAGAGCCAAGCAGCAGATGAGGGAATACGGCGCTCACAAAATGATGGCAATCCGATTTCAGGAAAGCAAGGATGGCGGCAAAAGGCAATGTTTCGCCGGCAAGGGAAGAGTCGGCATAGGGTCCGGCAAGAAGCTTCAATTGCCGGGCATCCGCTTGTATGCCGCTCCACCAGAACTTGATGAGAAAACCGTATTTGACTGGTGATTCGTACCACCAGACAGTGAGAAGGAAGACGGCCGTCAGGAGAAGACATCCTGCGAGCACGGCCGAAGTGATTCCGAGGTACTTCCCGAGTATGAACTGAAAGCGGCGGACCGGCTTACAGAGCACGGTCAGGGCGGTTCTCTTGTCGATTTCATCTGCGACAACGCTGGAACTGAGGAATATGGCAAGAAGGAGGCCCGCGATTGTGATACTGGTAAGGCCCGCATCCCTGACGAGTTTGCTCTCTTCACCCAGCGCAAAACCGGCAAAAAGTGTGGAGAGTATCATAAGGGACGTTGTTAGAGCCACAATTGCCCAGTATACGGGCTGGCGTATGGATTCACGAAACGTATTTGCGCCTATGGCGAGGCTTATATACATATTTCTGTTGCTCTGTGCGGCACTCTCGGAAAAACCGAACTCAGTATACCAAAACTCCCCGATGAGTGCAACGGCAAAAACCAACTCTTCTATATTCAAGACGCGCTCGACCGACTAAAAGCGCAGGATTCCTTCTCAGTTTTCTCGTTTATTCTTTGCTACCGTGCCGGTATAATGTGTTTCACGTGAAACGTACCCCAGCGGCGGAGCAATTGGCATGGCAAGGTACATTGCAGTGGCCAATCAAAAGGGCGGGGTGGGAAAAACAACCACTGCCGTCAATTTGTGTGCGTCGATCGCCCTGACACGCCGCACCTGCCTGCTCATTGATCTGGACCCTCAAGGCAATGCCACTACTGGACTTGGCATCGAAAAAAAGCCTCACAACGGAGCATATCTTCTGCTATCAAACCCACACCGCGCGACCGACGCCATCGTACATACGCAGTGCAAAGGGCTGGACATAGTTCCCTCGGGGCCAAGATTGGCAGATGCACAGCCCAAGCACGCTGTTACCGCAGATAATGTGTTGCGGCTCAAAGCGTCAAAGCCCGAACTGACAACACTTTATGACTACGTCATTGTGGACTGTCCCCCTTCCGTTGGGTTTTTCCCCGCTAATGCACTGAGCTGCTGCGACTCCGTTCTGGTTCCGATTCAGTGCGAATACTACGCAATGGAAGGGCTCGCGCAGATACTTTCTCGCATCAGATCAGCAAAAAGCAACTTCAACCCCCACCTCGAGGTCGAGGGCATCCTCTTGACAATGTACGAGCCGTCAGCATTTTCGAACGAAGTGGCGGAAGAAGTAAGAGCACATTTCGACGACCTGGTCTACGAAACAGCGATACCCAGAAACGTGGCCCTGGCCGAAGCGCCCAGCCATGGGCAAGCAATATTCGATTACGACCACCGATCTCGAGGGGCGAGAGCTTACCTCGAACTTGCAAAGGAGGTCCTCAAGGATGGCTAAAGGTAAACTGGGCAGGGGTTTGGACTTCCTCCTTTCGAAGGAGAACCTCCAACCTCCCAGCGATCAGCAGGCCGTGCTTCAGCTTCGCGTCTCGGAGATTCATCCCAGTAAACTGCAGCCACGGCAAGACTTCGACGATGAAGCACTCGGGGAACTAATGGACTCCATCGCCGCCAACGGGATCATACAACCGATAATCGTCAGACGCGACGCCGAAAATTACGAACTCATTGCAGGCGAACGACGCTGGCGAGCCGCACAACGGCTCAACATGGAACACATCCCCGCAATTCTGCGTGATGTCGACGACGCACAATCACTTGAACTCGCCCTGATCGAAAACATACAGCGACAAGACCTCAATCCCATAGAAAAGGCCCGCGCTTACAAAGAACTCATCGACCGATTTACCCTCACGCAGGATCAGGCGGCCACAAAACTTGGTATGAAACGATCCTCTGTGGCTAATATGTTGCGTCTCCTCGAACTCCCCCAAGATATTCAGCAGATGGTTTCACGTGGAACAATCAGCATGGGCCACGCACGAGCCATACTCGGCCTGAACGATGTTCAGGAGCAACGTCGGCTCGCCCTGCGCATACAAAAAGAGCAGCTCTCCGTCAGGCATGTTGAGAAATACGTTTCCCAGTATCAGAAACCTGAAGGTGAACGCGGCGCCTTGGCGGAAACACCAAAGCCGCCGCACATCCGCGATCTCGAAAACCGCATGCGGATGGCACTCGGAACACGCGTCACCATTATTGATAATCGAGGACGGGGTAAGATTATTATCGACTTCTTCAGTTCGGATGATTTCGACAGGGTGCTGAACAAACTGACATGAAGCCCCTGTAAACGCCCGTTATACCCCTTCCTCGCTCCCCGAAATAATCTCCAAACGCAGTCGAATCTCGTCGCGTGTCGCCGCCGGCAGGGCAGGGCAGTCCTTGAGATTGTCAAGCCCAGCAACGGCTTCTGGCAGATCAGCCTTCACCCCCGCATACAGCACACGCACCGCGCGCTCGCGCAATCCCCGCGCCTTGGCAGGATCCTTGCCTAGACCCGTACGCGCCGCAATCACCGAAACCGTCGTCAGAGCCACACCTATCTCCTCACCAGACAACGACTTAGCCCGCCGCAGAAGCTCCTCGCCTACCTCGCACGCGGCCACACCCACGCCTGCCGATGACCGGTGCAACAAAAACATCTTCCCCAGCTCCCTCACGACGCCAACGGAATCCAGATATCCGCTCAGGGCCTCAATAATCTCGACAGCGCACTCGGAGTCAGTCGCAGCTTCCCGTGCAATCCGCGACAGCGAGCCCAGCAGCATTTCGAGGGCCTCAGGCGGCCAGATCGTGCGCCATGATGCAGTTTCGCGCCATTTGTCGAGCAGAAAGCGCCTGATTTTCGTCTTCAATGTGGCAGTGATGCCGACAACGTGCATTTCGGTCAGCCCGGCCAGGCACGCCGGGATCATTTCCGTATATGCGGCAACCCCACCGCCAAAATAATGAACTTCGTCCTCGTCGTTCGTCGCCGACGCCAGCGTCGTCTCGGTCACCTCCGGAAGGCTCGTATCCAGCAGCCTGAAGAACGTCTCCGCAATATCAAATCTCAAGGCCACATCGAGGTTTCTCGAAGCTCCCACGTGTCCCAGCCCCCGCAAAACACCCACCGGATCCGCCGTCTCAAATGCCACCGTCCTCAATTCGGCAACAATGTGGCACAATTCTGGCGCACTCAGGGCGCTCAACGCACACATAAGGCCTATCGCCTGCGCCAGGTATGCAGCATCCTTATTGCTGTCGTACCACACTTGTAAGCACAAATCGAGCATCTCGCGTGCAAGTTTCGCCTTGCGTACGGCATCCTCGTGGCGCTCCACAATTGCACATAAAACGCGGCACGCCACCTCCCGCCTGGCGTCGTCCTCCTCCTCGCGCAGCACCCGCTCCGCAGCCACGAGAGCCGCCTCGCCCAGCCTGGCCGCCGCCGCTTCAATCACATCCCCAACGCGCGGATTCGCAAAATCGCCTGTATTGGCCAGCAGTTCACTAGCGATTCGCGTTTTTAGCCCGTCCGATAATGTTTCATGAGTGATTAAGCCCATCTCGAGAACAGGCAGACGCACGTGTTTGCTCGAGACCCTCAGCAGATCGAGCATCGCCTCGCCCGCGCGTTCCGCCGCATCCTCGCCTCCCCGGCGGCACACGATCTCATCGAGCAACCGCGCCATATACATTTTCTGCGCATCCTCAGCCATCGGCAGCGCCTCGAGCAGCGGCTGCACCGCCACCGGGCCCCAGCCACAGAGCATTCCGCCGATCCCCTTGCAATCCTCCTCGGGCGTATCGCTGCCCGCCAAATCCGCCACACCCAGCCTTGCCAGATCCGTCCGCCGGCCTTCCGGCACATCAAACATCGCCAGCACCCCGTAAAGCAGCCACCGCAACTCCCGCGCAGTGATATTCGACATCTCCTCGACGATCAAATCAGTCATCGCCCCGGGCGCCAGCCGCCCGATCTCGCCCAGAATCTCACGCACAGGCCGATAAAGCAGCTCCGGGGCACCCTCGAGCTGCCGCACCAGCAGCCTCAGCACCTCGCCCACATACCCCCGGCTCCGGGCAACAACCCCGCACGCACCCCTGAACGACCGAATCAGAACCGTCTTCACCTCCGTCGATTCCTCGTTATTGATCGCGCCCGCCAGCATCGTCAGAACCACCCCAATCTCCGATTCCGACACCTTCTCAGCCAGCGCCCCCATCCGCTCAGCCGCGCGAATCCGCTGATTCAAATTCCCTTCGCCCAGCGACCTCGCGGCCGACGCAATCCCCGGCGTAAGTCCAAGCGCCGCAAGCGCTTCCGCCGCCTCCACCCGCACCGCCGCATCGGCATCGGCCAGAGCATGAATCAGCACAATCCCCTTATCCGCCGCATTCAAGGTCGACAGAGCCAGCCGTCGCACAGCCTCTATCTTCGCCGCCGGATCCGCCGACGTCAGAATAATCATCTTCAGGCGGCTCACCTCTTCCGGCGTGAAAAGCTTCCGGGCCTCCTCCTCGCCGATCACCGTCAGGCCCGTGGCCACCGACGACAAAAGCATCGGCGCCGCATCAGACCGTCTCGCCACCTGTGCCTGGCCCGCGTCCACCTCCTCAGCCAGTGCAATCACCCTCGAGCCATCGTCATTTGCCACGAGCGCCAGCTCCTCGCCATCCGTCGGCCCGGCGCCCGCAATTCGTGTAAAGGCTTCTGATGTCAGACCTTCCGCACCGTCCAGCAGCTCCGGCATCAGCAGCAGCCCCTCGGTTGGCGTCCCCGGGCGTTCCATTTCCAGCACCGTTCCGCTCACGCCCATGCCCCTTGCCAAGAGAGCGCGCACCCTAACTGCTACCCGCCGGCTCACGCCGAACCGGTCCACGATTTCATCCTGCGACAATCTGACGCCTTCAACCATATAACAATCCTTCGCGCGCAACGACGCGTACATGTATTGTAGCACATGTAAAGACGAAAGTAAAAAGGCAAAAGGATGAAGAGAACTGACCGGGGAGCGCAGCCGCCGTCGCCAAGGCTTTGGCGGCCAGGCGGAGAGCGCGGAGAAGAGGGATTGAGGTATTGCCCTGAAACTGTCTTGAAAAAGGCTCCCCGCCAGCCTATAATACTCCCGCCACTCAAGAGGTGGTCGCTTGACGACGATACAAGTTGTACGAGAGCATGTTTCCTATGCCGCGGTACCTGATCTGCGCGCTGAAAACCAACAGGACCTTGTGTTGAGGAGATGGCGATGCCTTGCACGATCGTAGTCGGTGGTCAATACGGCTCAGAAGGAAAGGGAAAAACTGTTGCATTAACGGCAGGCACCCTTGATGAGCCTTGGGTCGTCCGTTGTGGCGGGCCGAACTCCGGCCATACCACGACCGTCAGAGGAGAGGAAACGGTCCTGCGCCAAGTGCCGGCGGCTGCGGACCATCCGGGGGCTCTGCTGTTTCTTTCTGCAGGATGTGCCATCGACGAAGATGTGCTGCTTTCGGAAGTCGAAGCCCTGGATATTCCCCGCGAGCGCATCGTCGTGGATTGCAGGGCGGTACTCATTACTGAAAGGGACAAACTCGAAGAGGGGAACCTCCGCAGTACGATCGCAAGCACGTGCACGGGCACAGGCGCGGCCTTGGCCAAGCGCGCGCTGCGGTCGGATGTCAGGCTTGCGTCAGCCTCCGAGCGTCTGCGCCAGCGCGTCCGAGTTGAAGATGTCGCGCCCATCTTGCATCCTCATCTCGATCATGGCGGCCACGTCATCGTAGAGGGGACGCAAGGGTTCGGCCTTTCCCTCTTGCACGGGCCGCACTTCCCATTCGTCACTTCGCGTGACACGACCGCGTCAGGCTTCGCTGCGGAAGTCGGGCTCTCACCTCGCCAGGTCGATTCCATCATAATGGTCATACGGACCTTTCCCATCCGCGTGGGAGGAAACAGCGGCCCACTTCAGGACGAAATTTCATGGGAGGAGGTGCAGAGCATCTCCGGCGCACCGTGCTCAATTCCTGAGTACACTTCTGTAACGAACCGCCTTCGTCGCGTTGCCCAGTTCAATATTGATGCCGTGAAAACCGCCTGCCGATACAATCGGCCGACGGCGTTGGCAATTATGGGATTGGATCGGCTGGACTATGGCAATCATGGACTGAGTAACGCATCGGACCTGACGAACAAGGCCGTTTCTTTCATCAACTTCCTCAAGAAAGAAACAGCCGTCTCGGTTGACCTTGTGGGTACCGGCCCGAGAACTTCAGAGGCAGTATGGCTGACCGATTCCGAGCCAGTAACAAAGCCATGCTCTGGTTCAGGGCAGGAGGAACTTGTCACGCACAACTGCCAAGAGGAGAGACTCAATGACAGTCCACCCTGGTAAGCGGGCATCATCCGACGAGGATTGGTTACGAGAACCAGACCAATCTGAATTGCGACCTGAGCTCTGGATCGACGAACATCCGGAAGTGCAGGGGATGCTCGCCGCCGACTGCATCAAGTACTATGTCGACCACGTAACCATGATCGACCCGTTTGTGTCCGAACGGTTGAAGCCGGCAAGCTACGAACTGACCCTTGGGCCATATTATAGGTTTGAAGGACAGGACCGTTACTTAACTCGGGAGAGCCCATCACTAAGGATCCCGCCGAACTCAATTGTAATTGTCGCAATGTGGGAGCGCCTCCTCCTCCCGCACTACATCGCAGCCCGATTCAACTTGTCCATCGACCTTATTTATCAGGGGTTGCTGTTGGGAACAGGACCACAGGTAGATCCGGGCTTCAAGGGTGTGCTAAGCTGCCCCCTGCACAATATATCAAACAACAACATAATACTCACCCTGAAAGAACCTTTTGCCAAGATCGATTTCTTGAAAACCACTGGCATAGGCAGGAACGTTCCGTGTTTGATGAAGGAAATTAAGACAGAACAAATACTACGTGAGCGTGTTGCAGAAATAATAGGATTGGAGGATAATCCTTGTCGCCTCTTCAAGCTAGGCTGGCGAAAGCCCATCAGCGGCTATGGTGACCGGCCAGTTAGCAGCTCCGTAGCGGCGAACCGGCGAAAATTCGATGGACTCAATCGCCGAGTCACCTCGGAGATCAAGAAGTTTAAGAAAAGAGATTTGTACACGCTTGTTGGAGTCGTGATTGGTCTGATGCGTCTCGAATCTCCTTGGACATCAGCTATGGCCGGGTATAATAGTAATACCCA
>JABMSA010000268.1 GCA_013202185.1 Planctomycetota bacterium | reverse complement strand
CCCATGTCCACGGCACGCGCCGGCTCATGACGGTTCCTCCCTGCCTCGCCCGGAGCGGAAGCGAATTTCTCCTTCCGCGTGAGATCGTTGAGAGGGATGCTCCGCCGACAAGCGAGTGACTGAATTAGGCAAAACAGGAATAAGCAATGAGTTGTCAGATCAAGATGGATGGGTTCTTGTCTCAACATGACGTGGTTTCTCTCGCGCCTCACCGGGAGGGGTGGGAGGGTTTCCCCATCGGCAACGGGGCGTTCGGCGGGCCGCTGTGGACGACAGGGAACGGGTTGCTCTTTCAAGCCAATCACAGCGATAGCTACGAATTGCCGGATACGAAGGGGCTCGGCGACGGCGGCGATTATCCCGAACGGCAGACGGGTTGGTTTGCGCTTCGGTCGTGCGCGCGCCTGATGACGGCGTTTGCCCTTCCAATCCACGATTGGATCTACCTCAACGATTACAAGGCGCGACTTTCTCTCTTTGAGGCGCAGGTCTCCTGTACGGCTCGCACGGCCTTCGGGAAATTCGATGTGAGCGCCTACGTGCATGCTCGGCGGCCGGTGGCCGTCTTTCGACACCACGCCGAGTACAGCGGCGATTTGGCCGAAACCGGCGGACCGGTCGACATCACGCTCGAACGATGGGGCAGCCGCGTCTTCGGATGGTGGTATAAGTGCGTTCAGGGCGGGGCCGGCATCGACCTGGGAAATGCGAGGGTCGCGGTCGATGGAAACGATCTGTGCCTGGAAACCGCGTTGCGCGGCGACGTACGCGTGGCGCTGTGCTGTCGCGTGCTGGGGGCGGACGCCCGGGCGGAGGTGCGGCACGGGCACCAGGGCCGGATCACCGTGGCGGCGGCGCCCGTCCAGAATTTCACGATCTTGTTGGCGTGCGTTACGAGCCTTGATCACGCAGACCCCGCCGCGGCCGCAAGGCAGGCGGTCGAGGAAGCCGCCGCGGCGCGGGACCTGGACGCCGGCCATCGCGCCTGGTGGGCCGACTACTGGAACCGTTCGTTCTTTCACGTTTCGGACGAGCTCGCGGAGAACCTTTACTACCTGCATCACTATCTGGTGGGTGCTTCCTCGCGCGGACGCTATCCGGCCCTGTTCAACGCGGCGCTGTGGATCTGGAACCACGACGTCCGCAACTGGGCCAACCCGCATCACTGGAACGAGCAGCAATCTTATTGGTGCGTCTTGGCCGCGAATCGCCCGGAATTGCTCAAACCCTACCTGGACACGTATCACCGTCTCATGCCCAAAGCCATCGAGGCCACGCGACGGCGCGGGTTCGAGGGGATGCTGTGGGTGGATCAACACGACTTCTCCGGCCGGCAGGTGGCGAAGACCTATCCGAGCTTCATGCAGAACTACACCCCGGCTTCTCAAATCGGCATGTTCTTCTGGTGGCACTACCGCTATACGGGCGAACGAGAGTATTTCAGGGAGAAAGGCTATCCGTTCATGGTGGCCGCCGCCGACTTCTACCTCGGCTTCCTTAAGTGGAGGGATGATCTGCAGCGTTACGAAATCCCGCTCGCCACCACCTACGAGGACGAGCGCGACTGGCGGTTCACGGACACCATCACGAATCTGTCCATGATCCGCGCCACCTTTCCCGTCCTGGTTAAAATGAGCGAAGCGTTCGGCGTGGACGCCGAACGCCGCGAGAAATGGCAACATGTCCTGGAGCATCTACCGCCCTACCTGATCAACGAGAACGACACCGCGCGCGGTTCGGTGCTGGGGAGCGGATTGCTCAACGGCAAGGCGCTGCCGCCGTTTGAAGATCACGGCCACGGGCCCACCATGTGCCCGGTCATGCCGGCGGGCGACATCGGGTTGAGGGACAAGGGAACCCCGCTATTCGACGCGGCGTGCAATGCGTTAAGGGCTTTCACGGAAGAAGGGATCACGCCTACCGTGTCGATCGCAGCCCGGCTTGGCCTGGCCGACCAAGCGCGCCAGCGCGTTCATAATTACGCCTTGCGGCATGTTCGGCTCTTCTGCACCGGCGTCGGGGACGGAGGTGGCGCGACCGCGCCCGACGCGAACGTAAAGATTCTGGCGTGCCCGGCGGAGGGCGTGGAAGACCATGTCGCGACGCAGCCCAGATACCCCTTCCGGCAGATGCTGATGGAGCCGCTGGGCCTTACCGTCGCCGGGCTGCAGGAAATGCTGCTGCAAAGCCACGAGGGCGTCATCCGGGTCTTTCCGGCGACGCCGAACGAGTGGGAGGCCGCGTTCACGCTGCTGGCCGAGGGCGGATTCACGGTTAGCAGCCGGAAACCGGCCCATGCCCCCGCCGAGTTTGTCGAGGTGATCAGTGAACGGGGCGAACGGTGCGCGCTTCAAGCGCCGTGGAGCGGGGCCGAGGTGTGGGAGGAGGATGTCCGCATTCCATGCGAGGCCGGCGGCGGCGCGGTCTCGTTTGCGACGCGCGCGGGTGGCACATACCGTATTGTCCCCGCGGGCGCGGGGAAGCCGGAGGAACACATCTACACCGGCGAACCGAACCAAGGGCCAAAGAAGCTCATGGGTATTACGATCGGCAAACCGAGAGACTTCTGACCGCGGAGACGATCGCGGGGAAGGGTGATAAAAAAG
The DNA here is from genome assembly GCA_013202185.1 of Planctomycetota bacterium. GTDB lineage: Bacteria > Planctomycetota > PUPC01 > JABMSA01 > JABMSA01 > JABMSA01. Next base: position 4,644 of record JABMSA010000268.1, on the reverse strand, counting down.
AAAGGAACTTGCGAGTGAAACAGGCGATGCAGCGGAGCAAGGAGAATAAAACCACGGGCTGGCCGGGCTGGACCGGCGGGGCGGTGGTGGCGGAACGGCGGTTGTACCGGGGGGCGCCGACGATATTTGTCAATGGGGCGCCAATTCATGGCGAGAGCGTTCTGTTCCGCACGCGTAGCGGTTACAGTTGGCCGTCACTCAGCCGGATCGACCCTGAAATCGTGGTTCCCTATGTGTTCTTCCGCGTGGGACCCGACGCTCAGCCGGATTTCACGGAGATCGAAGGCCACTTCACCGAACTGTTCGACAAACACCCGCGCGCGCTCGGGGGCTACATCGTCAACCTGCTTCCATCCCGCGACTGGGTGCGCGCGCATCCCGACGAGATGCCCCTCTTCGACCGGCCCTTCGATTGGCTCAACGAACCGGGCGACCGGGAGGACCCGTGGAACAAAGCCAGCGCCGCGGAGGCGGACGCCTCCTGGGCGTCGAGTGTCTGGCGTCGGGATTCCGCCCGCTTTGTCGAGGCGCTGGCCCGTCATATTCACAAGGTGTTTCAAGGGCGCGTGATTTACTACCAGGTCGGGGCCGGGAAGTGCGGCGAGAACGCGGTCAATTTCGATCCGTACTACAGCGGGCGCTGGTTCTGCGGCGATTTCAGCGCGCCGATGATCTCGTATTTCCTCGCCAAGCTCAAAACGTGGTACCGCAACGACCTCACACGCATGCGTAAAGCCTGGGGCGATCGGAACGTCACGTTCGACAACGCCATGCCGCCGGATCGCAACGAACGACTGCAAACGCAGTGGTTCGCCTTACGCTCGCCGCTTTGCAGCCGCACCGCCGACTATCACCGCGCGGTCTCGGAAGCGGTCGAGGATTGCGCAATGCTGTGGGCGAAGGCCGTTAAACGCGGGACGAACAACGAGTCCCTTGCCGCCTCGCCCCTGGGGAGCATTCTGGACGCCGGGATCAATGCGTTCATGGTTCACCACAACAACAATGGCGCTTTCCGCAGAGCGCTGAAATGCCCACAGCTTGACATGCTGGAATCGCCGGCGTCGTACATTCTCCGCGATCCGGGGAAAGGCGACACCTCATCCATGATCCCGCTGGGCGCCGTGCGCATGGCCGGCAAGATCTGGCTGCGGGATTTCGACACGCGCACCTCTTACAAGGTTGCGAAAGGCAAGCCCCCCTCGCTGACCGGCGACATTTGGCTCACGACGGACACACCGTGGCTGGATACCCAGGTGCTCCTGCGCGACGCGGGCTACTCGCTCTTGAAGGGCGGCGCGTTCTGGTGGCACGAGATCCAGGACAAGATGTTCAGCCTGCCCCAGCATATTCGCACCGTGCGGCGGTTGCAGGAGATCGGCCGCGCCGTCGTGCATGCCGACCGCTCGATCGTGCCGGGACTGGCCGTGTTCGTGGATGACCGCTCGAACTATCGCCAGGCCAATTCGAACCGCCTGATCTTTGCCATGAACTACGAGGCTCGGCGTCTGCACTGGACACACGCCGGTATGGCCAGCGAAACCTATCACCTCGACAACGCGGCAAGCGCGGGCATGGCGGCGCACAACGTCATCATGGTGACGAACGCCTTCTGCATGACGGACAAACAGGCGCGCGCCGTCGTCGGGCTGGCGCGCCGCCACCATTCAACAGTGATCTGGCTGGTCGCCCCAGGGATCCAGACACCAACTGGCTTTGACATCGAGCACGTCTCAAGCATCACGGGTTTCAAGATCCGCGCCGTTGACGTCGAAGCGCTGCCCCGCATCACGTTGCTTCCCGGCCCGCATCCCTGGAGCCGGCCGGCCGGGCCGGAGGGCATCATCCGCAGTTTCGGAACCGGCGCCATGGACTATGACGATTCCGGCGCGCGCGGCGTCGGGCCGCTCTTCTATGTCGACGCGGCCCAAACGCCGGAGGTGACGGTCCTGGGCGAACTGGACGCCCTGGCCAAGCCTGGTCTGGCGGTCAGGGAAATGGACGGTTACACCAGCGTCTATTGCTCCGCGCCTTTCATACACAACGCCTTGCTCCGGGCGATCGGCACAACGGCCGGCGCCCATGTCTATCTCGACACCGACGACCTCGTGCACGTCGCGCAGAATCTTCTTCTGGTGCACGCCAAACGCGAGGGCGTCAAGCGAATACGCTGGCCGGGAAAAGCGGAACGGGTCGTCGACCTCTACACGGGGCGGCTGCTCGCGCGCGACACCCGGGAATGGACGCTTCGGATGAAACGGCACGCCACCCGCTTTCTGTATGTGGGGCCCAGCGGAAGACTGCCTTGGAAAGAAGAGATGTAGAATGCGTACCGATGCGACGAAACGCAGGATTCTTTGGGGTGCCGCGTCGGTTGTGGTCTTGCCGGCGCCGGGAATGAAGGACGATAAGCGCATATGAGATTCTACCGGTTTTGGACAACTTCACGTTCGACCCCCTGCACAAGGGCACGGTCATCGCGATCCAATAAGTCTGCAATGCGGCCAAGCCTTTCGCGATCGCTCGCCTGTTTTCTGACGGATGAAAGGGAACCCGAAGATGTCGTCGCTGTTTGACCCCGCGAGTGGGGCGTGGAAGATGGACTGGCCGGGGCGTGTGGCCCGGCACGATTTGGTTTTCTTGACTCCGCCGGAGGATCCGGTCCAGGGGCTGCCAATCGGGAACGGGGAGATTGGAGTCTTGGGGTGGTTCGAGCAATCGAAGGTGATCTTCGCGATCAACAAATCCGATTTGTGGGACGACGCTAAATTCGGCCGGTTTCAAAACTGGAAACCAGAGGAAGAGGAACATAGCACCACGTTGCGCCATGGGTGCCGGATCGTTCTGGATTTCCAGTTGCCGGTTTTCGATGTGTTCTATCTGAAGGAATTTCAGGCCCGCATCAGCCTGGCGGAGGCCGCGATCGAGTTTTCCGCGTCGGGGCCGTTCGGGTCGGTGACGTTCAAGGGGTTTGTCGCTCACGCGAGCGGGGTGTTTTGCGGGGAGTTGGAAAGCAGGCTGAAAGAGAATGTGCCGCTGGCGATCAAGATCCAGCGTTACGGCTCCCGGACGTTTTCCCACTGGTACTCCAAGATCAACCGCAATCCGGAACTTGGGCTGAAGGGGACCACCGCCCTGGCGGATAAAGACGGGGCCTATATCACCCACAAGCTGACGAGCGGGACCTTTGCGGCCGGGACTCGGGTGGTTGAGACGAATCAATTAAAGACGGCGTACGCGGTCGAAGATTCCCACACGGCCGCGATTACCGTCACGGGATCGAACCACAAGAAGCTGTCGTTCCTCTCCGCCGTAACGTCGCCTTTGCCAAGGAACCCGGTTCTGGCGGTGAAAAAAGAGATCGCGGCTGCCCGCAAGTCCGGGCGGACGGCGATCTTCCGCGAACACAAGAAGGCGTGGAAGGCGCTCTGGCTGCGGTCCCTGATGGAGTTCGGGAACGACTATGTCGACAGCCTTTGGCATCTCACGATGTTTTATGCCGCGTGTTCGCAGCGGGGGAAATACCCCGGCCGGTTTATCAACGGGCTGTGGAGCTGGAACCGTGACGTGCAGAACTGGAATTTCTACTTCCACTGGAATCAGCAGCAAATCTATTGGCCGCTAAACGCGGCGGGACATCACAACCTGATCGAGTCCTATCTGAACTACCGGTTTAGCTGCCTGCCCCATGCCAAAGAGGATGCCAGGACCGTATTCAAGACCGACGGGGCGATCGTCTCCGACGTCTGCGAGCGGCGTGGGCACAATTCGGAAGGCGAATTTCACAATCACACGCCGGTCGCCCAGATCGCGATGGATTTCTGGCGGCAGTATAAATTCACCGGGGATCGGGAGTTTTTGAAGACGATGGCCCTGCCGTTTATCCGCGAGGCGGCGTACTTCTTCGAATCGCTGTTCGAAAAAGGCAAGGACGGCAGATATCACGCGAAAGAAGGCAGCGGTTACGAAGGCTTGATGCTTTTGCACGACTGCGTTGCGGAACTGACGTATGGACGAGTTTTGTTCACCGCCGCCCTGGAAGCGTTGAAAGAAGCGGGCGAAGCCGATCCGCGGGCCGCGAGGTGGCGGGAGATCCTGAATGGTCTGGCCCCCCTGCCGACGGTCAAGGCGGATCGGGAGTTCATCCGACAAGGGAAATTTCAGCGTGGCTGGTTCAAGGGGGAGCCGGCGGTTTCCGGCAGGTTGCTGGCCGCGGGGTTCGGTGTAAAGGCCAAGCGCTGGCTGACCTCGTTTCTTCCCGAAAACCCCGTCGGTCCGGCGAGCGAGGAGTTGTTCGAGCTGATCGGACTGAACGAGGGCAAACCGCCATTGCCGGACACATACCGGGACGATATCAGAGGCGTCGACGGAATCCTGCCGAAGCGGGAAGATGCCGAGGCGATTCCCGCTGGGCCGGCCGACATGGAGCAAGACAAGACGGACCTGTATGAGGGGATCTTCCCCTGGGTGGAAAACTCGGCGGTGTTTCCTTCCGGGCTGGTCGGCTTGGGCCAGAAGGGGACGGACCTGTACAAGACGACGGTCAACACGGGCAAGATGTTTGCCTGTCCGGGCATGGGCTGGTTTCCCCTGGGCATTACGTTGGCGAGGCTCGGTCTTGGGCGGGAAGCGCGTAAGGTCATCGAT
>JABMSA010000267.1 GCA_013202185.1 Planctomycetota bacterium | reverse complement strand
GCCCGTGGCTAGGAGTCTGTCGCCCTTCGGGCTCAAGAGGCCGAAGAAGCGGATTGAGCCCGCGCATAGACAGCGTGGCCACGCGAAACCCGAAAAGGCATGCAAGAGCGATCGCACCCTACTGCCCTTCCGCCGGGACGATCTCGGAGAGGTCGGCGACGCGCTCGGTGTAGAGGTCGTTGATGTGCTTCATCAGCGCGAGGCGGTTCTGCCGCACGGCCTGGTCGTCGACGTTCACGAATACCTTGTCGAAGAACTCGTGAACGCTCTGCACGAACACGCGCGCGAATAGCTCCGATGCCTTCAGGTATTCCCGCTTGTCGATCAGCTCCTTCACGGCGGCCTCGTGCTCGGCGATGATCGCCCACAGCTTTTTCTCTTCCTCCTCCTGCAGCAATTCCTCTGCGACGTCGACGGTCACCTCTTCGTTCTTGAGGATGTTTCGCGTTCGCTGCACCACGGTCACGAGCTCCTCCCAGCCGGGCTCCTGGGCGAGCGCCGCCACGGAGTTGAGCCGGTCGCGCGTGTCCGGGACGTCGCCGAAGCCCGTCGCGAGCACTGCGTTGATCTGGTCGTAGCGATAGCCTGCTTCGGTGAAGTAGTGGTAGAGCCTGTCGCGCATGAATGCCAGCACACGGCCCTCGACGCCTTCTGCTTCGGCCAGGCCCTCGGGCTGCAGCCTCAGGGCTTCGGCCACGGCGTCGGACAGCGAAACGCTGATCTTCTGTTCCATCAGGATGCGAAGGATGCCCTGTGCGGCCCGGCGGAGCGCGTAGGGATCTTGCGAGCCGGTTGGCGCCAGGCCCACGCTGAAGCAGCCGAGGAGTGCGTCGAGTTTTTCCGCGAGGCTCAGGATGCAGCCGGTGATGGTGTGAGGGAGGGCGTCGGCGGCGCCGCGCGGAGCGTAGTGTTCGGCGATGGCGTCGGCCACTTCTTGCGGCTCGCCGTCGCGGAGGGCATATTCGCGGCCCACTACGCCCTGGAGCTTCGGAAACTCGCCGACCATGTTCGTGACGAGGTCGTTCTTGCACAGCTCGGCGGCGCGCGCGCACGCGGCGGTCTGCTCGGCGCTGAGGCGGGCCTGCTGCGCGAGCGTTTGCGCGAGGCCCCGCAGCCGCTGCACCCTGTCGTAATAGCTGCCGAGCTTGACCTGGAACGTAACGCCCTTGAGCTGCTCGAGCCTGGCCGCGAGGGGGGTGCGGGTGTCTTCGCGGAGGAAGAACTCGGCATCGGCCAGCCGCGCCCGCAGCACGCGTTCGTTGCCCTCGCGGATGGTATCGGCGTTCTTGTCGTCGCGGTTGGTAACGGCTATGAACCTGGGCAGCAGTTTGCCGGCGGCGTCGCGAACGGGGAAGTATCGCTGGTGCGATTTCATCGACTCCTCGAGCACGGCCTCCGGCAGCTTCAGGTATTTTTCTTCGAACGATCCCTCGACGATGTTCGGAAACTCGACGAGGTTGGTGACCTCGCGAAGCAGTTCTTCGTCCTCGAGTTCGGAGCCGTGCGCGGCAAGGCACTCGCTGATCTTGCCCGCTATGATGTCGCGTCGCTCGGCGATGTCGGCGACTACGTGATGCTCGCGCAGCATATCGAGCCATGCGTCGAAGTCGGCCCTTTCGAGCGTGAGTTTCTCGGGCGAGAGGAAAGGATGGCCGACGGTTGTCCGGCCGGTGCGCACGGCGTTGATCTCGAAGTCGATCACTTCGGTATCGAGCAGTGCCAGGATCATTCTGATGGGCCGTGCAAACGTAACGCCGCCGCCGGTTGCCCAGCGCATCGACTTTGGGAAGCAGATCGCGGCGATGGTTTCGGGCAGGCTCTCGGCGAGCACGTCTTTGGCGGCGCGGCCGGCTACCTCCTTGCGGCCCGCGCAATACTCGCCCTTGTCGGTCTTGACCAGCTTCAGCTCGGCGGGATCGATGCCTTGCTTTTTCGCAAAGCCGATCGCGGCCTTCGTGGGCTTGCCGTCGGCGTCGAACGCAACGCGCACCGGCGGCCCGGTGACTTCGATCGAAACATCCTCCTGCTTCTCGCTCACGCCCGCGGCAAAAAGCGCGAGCCGGCGCGGCGTGCCCGCAGTGCGAATGCTCTCGCAGCCCAGGCGGGAATCGGTGAGTACGCCGGAGACGAGCCCTGCCCACTGTTCGAGGGCGGGCCCGATGTAACCGGCGGGAATCTCCTCGCAACCTATTTCAACAAGCAGGTCAGCCATGGTTGTTTTTTTGATCCCTTTCATGCCCCGACGGCTATTTGCACATCGGGAATCCCATTTCCTCGCGCAACGTCAGGTACCCTTCGCAGCACAGCCGGGCGAGTGTGCGCACGCGGCCGATGTAGGCGGTTCGCTCGGTTACGCTGATTGCGCCGCGCGCGTCGAGCATGTTGAACGTGTGCGATGCCTTGAGCACGTAATCGTACGCGGGCAGCACGAGCCCGGCCTTGACCAGGCGCTTGCACTCGGCCGCGTACTTGTCGAACAGGTCGAAGTGCATGGGCACGTCGGCCTGCTCGAAGTTGTACCTGGAAAACTGCACCTCGTCCTCGTGATGCACGTCGCCGTAGGTTACGCCTTCGGCCCACTCGAGGTCGAAGAGGCTGTCCTTTTTCTGGATGAACATCCCGAGGCGCTCGAGGCCGTACGTAAGCTCGACGCAGATGGGGTCGACTTCGATGCTGCCGACCATCTGGAAGTAAGTGAACTGCGTCACCTCCATTCCGTCCAGCCACACTTCCCATCCCAGGCCCGCGGCCCCGAGCGTGGGCGATTCCCAGTCGTCTTCCACGAAGCGGACGTCGTGCTCGACGAGGTCGATTCCGAGTGCGACGAGGCTGTCGAGGTAGATCTGTTGGGAGTCGTCGGGCGCGGGCTTGAGGATCACCTGAAACTGGTAGTAGTGCTGCAGGCGGTTGGGGTTGTCGCCGTATCGGCCGTCGGTTGGCCGGCGCGACGGCTCGACGTATGCGGTGCGCCACGGCTCGGGCCCGAGTGCCTTGAGCGTTGTGGCCGGGTTGAACGTGCCGGCGCCTTTTTCGATGTCGTAGGGCTGCATGATCACGCAGCCGCGCTCGGCCCAGTATTGCTGGAGCTTGAAGATAATCTCCTGAAATGTCATGTCAAGATTTTCCCCGGTGTGTTCGTTTCTTCTCTACACGCTCGTTGAGGGACGTCCCGTACGGATCGACCGGGCCGTCGTGATCGTCATTACCGTGCCGGCCGGCGCGGCGCACGCGGCCCACTCGCCTCACGGCCAGAAAGAGCATAACGGCGAAAGCAACATACATCAGCGCATCCCACGCCGGATGCGCCCAGTTGACGATTCCCGACAGTGGCAGGTCTTCGAGCGAGAACGACGTGCTCGCCTGCGCCCAGTATCTGACGATGGGGATCCACAGCGACAGAAGTGCTGCAAAGACGGCGACGGTTTCCCAGACGGGGGTTTTGTTTTTCGTACTCACGTGAGACGCTCATGGCCGCAGTTGCGGGCGGCCCGTAGCCGCGAAAGCGTTCATTATACCTTGGTCAAGGCCGGGAATCAATGTAAGAAAGGCGAAGGCAAGGCACTGGCTCGACGAAAAAGAACTGGTGGTGAGGTGCAGCAACATGCCAGGTGGCCCGTGGCGCCGCCGGCATCCCCCCGACGACCCTTGACAAAGCGGCGCCCTTTTTCTGTGCCTGGCACCCTTTTTCTTGTCGGAGAACTTGATGATTCCTGCGGAGGATAATGCAATCCAGAATTGCCCATACACGCGAGGCGGAACAACTGGGCGACAGCGCCAGCGTGAAAAGCTCATCTGCGGGTTCTTGAGCGCGAAAACAGGCTCGGCCGAGCATTTTCTATGCGTCCGCCGCCGAACGAAGTGATTTGTTGTTTTGTCAATGTACATCAGTCTTTTCCGAAGTCCGCCCTCAAGTTCCGTGGCGGCTTATACGCTCTTTCTCGCCATGTCAATATCGCGGATACAATATGGTGCCGTAAGCTATTGGCATACAAGGACTTATGACTTCTAATTGTGCCAGGCACAGTTTGAAGACGCAACTCCTTGATATGGAAGGACTTACGAAGCCGCAT
>JABMSA010000266.1 GCA_013202185.1 Planctomycetota bacterium | reverse complement strand
CGCTTGGGTTGGGCCTAGCCACGACGCGGGCGACCTTGGTTCTGTCGAGTTCGGCATAGATTTCCGTCACGACTATCGACCGGTGGCCGAGCATCGCGCGTGCTGTCTCCAACCCGTACTGCTTACGGATCCGGGTCGCGAAGCTGTGCCTGAGTTGGTGCGTGGTCCAGTGAGGAACGCCCCCTCTCTTGCAGGCTGCGCCGATTGCCCGTCCGTAGCTGGCGGTGGTATAATGGTCACCGGGCTTCCTTTTCGGATTTCGTCTGCGTTTGCGGCGGGCCTGGCTTGGCGTCATCGGTGTCTGGCGCCGGCGACGCCTCTCGGCGTTGCATTCGGCTGCTGCGTCCGCAGGACTGAACAGGTACGCAGCAAAATCCGCCTTCAGGAATGGTCTGATGATTGCCTGAGCTCGGGGGCCCAGGTCTACGAGGCGCTCATGTCCGTGGTGGGCCGTCTTGTGTGTGCTCGGCCGATAGAACCAAAGATCACCGGTCACATCCAAATCACGGCCACACATGATGACCACCTCGCCGGCACGCATGCCGGTCAGCCGCTGCAGTTCTATCATGGCCCAGACTTGCCGGGATACGAAAGGCTTGATCGCATCCACGTGCGCATCAGGTACCGGCCTGACGGGTTCCGTCTCGTGGGCCTCGGAACGACCTCTGCGGAGCCCGACCACGGCCTGCAAACCGTGAAAGACGCTTGGGGGCACCAACTCATTCTCAACACCCCATTTGAAGACACGCTTGATCCGCCCGACATTGTCGTTGATCATCTTCCGGCACCAGCCGGATTGGATCATGACGTTCCGGACAGCCTTCAGAGCGAGGGGGCCGAATTGGCTCGTCTCGGTGTGTCCATAGAGGCGTTTGAGCGGCCGCAAGGCTTGTCTGATGCAGGAGATTTCGCTGGATGGATTGCCGTCCTTGACGTAGTAGCTCCGGGCATGCAGCCAATAGGCCGCGATGAGTTCGTCGACGGTCAGGTCAGCGCACGGGCCACGACCATTTGCCGTTGGGAGCCTACGGCCGTTGGCAAGCCACTCGCCAACCACTCGCTGGTATTCGGCCTTGCTCTCTTCGCTCCGCCACTTTCCGAGGTAGAAATCTTTGCCGTCGATGGTGAGAACGGCTCGACCGGACGGCTTGTGATGACGGTAGGTGGGGGTTCGAACTTGTCTTACACTGGACATTTGCGTGCCTCCTGAGGGCTCAATCCGGTAATTACCGGATTCTTCGCGACTTTCAGGCCGCGCTGCCCGACACAGGCAGGTACGCTAAGTCCAGCGTTCGGCGGGATTTACGTCTGGCTCCCCGGGCTGGACTCGAACCAGCAACCTAGCGGTTAACAGCCGATGCCAGATGTGCCGCCAAATTCCAAAAAACGTCCACGTGCTCTAAGTATAACAAAACCGGGGCGATTTGCAAGGACGTTTATACCGTCGCAAATTGTCGCATAACCACGCGGTACGCACGCGGCGTTTTGTGTACGATCGTGTACGATATGTGTCCCCAAAGGGGGCCTCCACACTCATGCGAGAACGAAATGAGGACGTGCAGCCTGCTTTCGATCTTGCCCTGCGATTGGGACCCGTTGCATGGCCGCTGAAAAACCCTTGATATTCCGCTGATGTCTGCGTTAAACTATATGGATGGGGAGCATGGCCTTCGGCAGCAGACATTCGGAGCTGTCCAGGAGTTTGTCGGGTGCAAGGACAAGTCAGACCGCATGATTGCGGATCAAGGTCTCTTTAGCGTATGTCGGAACGTTCTTGGCGATCACAGTACAATCTTTCGGCAAGTATCCTCGGAACCAAGTGAAAGGCTGCTGTTCGCCAAACTCGTTGTTCATCCAATGATTTACCAAGAAGTGGACACCCAGATTGACATAAGGAGTATGTGTGTCCTGCTCCGCTGGAGACAGAGGAGAAAGACCTGATTGCGGCGATAAAGCTGAACATACAGTAGCCCAGGCAACAAGCCCACGAACAGGAACAGGAAGCACGGTGCCGTTTGTTCTTCGCGGCGCAGTATCTCCCGGCGGGGATGAGCGCGTTGGGCGGCCATATTAGGAGTACATTCACCAATGAGTCAAGGGCCTCTGCTTGATAGGATCAATGCCCGCGTCGCGCTTGACAAACAAGAGGGCGACATAGCGTACTTCCACGCGCTGAGCCTTCATGTGGAGTATGTCACGAAAGTCGTCACGGCCGGAGTTATAGCATGCCTCCGTGATGATGCTGACCGCCACCGGTATAGCCTCGAACACAGACTCGTTCGCGCGAACGCAATTGGCGACTGGGTGGAACTCCTCAATGGCGCGCTGACGGGCCCGGCGGCGCACTTTTTCGATCCCAATGCCCGTAGCATTGTTCGTGACCTCACGGAACGGGTCGGTGAGGAAGAATGGCGTTACGCCGCCGTGCGCGGCATGTCTGACGTTGCCATCGCTTTGGGTATTAGCAGCGACCTAGGCTCGAAGGTGGCACTTCGGCAGATCTTTCAGATCGCGGCCGCCGTGCGGAACAAGACCCGTGGACATGGGGCAACCACCAGTAAGCAATGCAGCCACGTGTGCCCTCTGCTCGCGAGTGCTATCGATTCCGTTGTGGGCGGGCTGCAGCTCTTTAAGATTCCTTGGGCACACCTCCACCGCAATCTCTCGGGCAAGTATCGAGTTTCTCCTCTCTTTGGAGACACCAGCCCGCTAGATTACTTGAAGAGGACACGTGATGCAACGTTGCCGAATGGAGTCTACTTTTGGCTGGATCGCCATGTTCACGTCCCGCTGATACTCAGCGATCCCGATCTTCTCGACATTCTGCTTCCGAACGGGAACTATAGAGAATCGACATTTGAGGCACTGTCGTACATTACAAACGAATCCAAGCGGCAAGACGGGTCAGCATGGACCAATCCTCCCGGGCGCTTGCCTCCGAGCGAGACCGAAGGGCTGCGCACGCTTGAACAGGTCGGAAATGCTTTTGCGAACCTACCGCCCAGACTCACCGGATATGTGCCCAGGACGAGCCTGGAGAGCGCGCTGCGCAAAGAGCTGATGACCACTGACCGGCATCCCATCGTATCACTCACTGGGCGGGGAGGTATTGGGAAGACCAGCCTTGCTATCGTCGCGCTATACGCAGTAACGCAACTAGACCAGCCACCGTACGATGTGGTTGTTTGGATGAGCGCACGAGACATCGATCTGCTCGAATCTGGCCCGAAACCCGTTTCGCCAAGGGTAGTCACACAGCAGGATATTGCGCGCGCGACTGTTGCGCTGCTTGAGCCATCGGAACGGTCCGAGGCAGGTTTTCAGGCAGAAGGCTACTTTCAGGACTGTCTTCGGAACGGGGCCGCTGGCCCAACGCTTTTCGTACTTGACAACTTCGAAACCGTTGAGAATCCGTCTGACGTTTTTAGATGGATTGACACCCACATCAGGCTCCCGAACAAAGTCCTCATCACCACCCGCTTCCGCGATTTCGCCGGGGACTACCCCATCCACATCGGCGGAATGACCGACGATGAGGCTCAGGCGCTCATAGACCAAGAGTCAACGAGGCTGGGGATCGCTCATCTGCTGGGAACTGCGTACAAGGAAGATCTGATTCGTGAATCGGACGGTCACCCATACGTAATCAAGATCCTTCTAGGACAGGTCGCGAATGAGCAACGTGCGGTCAAGCCTAAGCGCATCGTGGCAAGTGCAGATCATCTTCTTACAGCGCTGTTTGAGCGCACATACGGCAGCCTCACTCCTGCAGCGCAGCGAGTGTTTCTTCTTCTTTGCAGCTGGAGAGTTTTCGTGCCCGAGCTGGCCGTGGAGGCCGTGTTGCTCCGGCCTGGTAACGAGCGTTTCGATGTCGCAGGCGCATTAGACCAACTCCGTCGCTTTTCGCTTGTTGAGGAAGTCGCGTCGGCTGCGGACAACATGAGTTTCGTTGGTGTTCCTCTCGCGGCAGCCATGTATGGGAGACGCAAGCTCGATGCCAGTCAGTTCAAGGCTGCTGTCGAGGAGGACCGCAAGCTTTTGATCGAGTTTGGGGCCGGCAAGCGCGAGGATGTGGACCGAGGCGTCTATCCACGGATTGAGCAGCTTGTGCGGGCCATCGCGCTCAAGGCGAGCGCCAGCGCGGACGCCCTGGAAGACGCCTTGCCTGTGCTGGAGTACTTAGCGTCGAATGTTCCGAGGGCCTACCTAAGGCTGGTAGACTTGGTGCTCGAAACCGATGGGGACGCACAGGCTGCTGAACGTGCGAAGACCTATCTCCAGAGGTTCCTGGAGACCGCTGATACTCCTGAGAAGCACGACATCTGGTTGCGTTTGGCAGATCTGTGCCGCTCGACGAGCGACTCCGTCGGTGAGGTACATGCTCTCAGTGAGGCTGCTTTGCTGCCAACCGCCGATCCAGAAGACATCGGTGACATCGCAAACCGGCTCAACAGTAGGATCCGCGAACTCAGGGGTGGGCGAATTGAGGATGCTTGGTCGGCGGAAGTCCTAGTGCTTCTCCGCCGTGTCATAGAAGCTATGGAGAAGCGGATCAATGACCTGTCCGCGCTCGGTTGCTCGCGCCTTGCTTGGCTCCACTTAAATGTCCAAAACGAAGACCGCGCGAGGGAGATCGCGTTGATCGGTACTCGGCGTGATCCGACTAACGAGCACTGCCAGAACCTCCTAAGAAGGCTCGGCACGTGAGGTCGTAAACAGGTGTAAGAGTTCCCCTAACAACAGCATGCAACGGACGGCGCTACGCGCCGCCGCTGCTGCCGGACACGTTACACCGCCCGCGTAACGGCACGCGGCAAGCTTGACACCGACGCAAACGTTTCCGTATGCATGGCCCCAGCGCTGGATCGCCCTTTCAGGGCTCGGCGGTTCGCCCTGCCGACCCAGGGGCAGGCTTGGCTCTGCCCGGGGCTTTCGACGACGAAACGCCGCCTTCGCCAGACGCACCGATTCCCGAAGCCGCAAGCTCGAGCAGGACAACCAGGGCCTGCAGGCCAAGCTGGCAGCGGCAAAGAGAAACGTCGGATGAATTGATCGGCTCAAACGGGCATTGAAAAACCGAACGGGGGCCGCTATAATACCGTCAGGCGGTGAAACGGAAGCGAGATTTGCTGGAGAGCAGCTCGCCAAGGATGTCCGGAGCTTCCGCTGGGTCTTCTTGAACTCCGACTTGCCGGAGCGCAGGATATAGGCGGAGATTCCTCTGTCACAACGGAATTGAAACACAAGGAAGGCGAACGCGTATGAACGATTTCCTAAGTGCTATTATCGGCGCTGTGTTTGGCGGCGGCGCTTTGCTTCTCGCTGACCACATTCGGTATCTCCGACGCAGCAGAGAGCGTTCCTATGAGGTGCTTGCCGAAGAACGTGTAAAGACCTGCTTGACGTTGCTGAGCCTCTTCGGTGATCTTTTTGCAGCCGTCGACTCATTGGGCCGTGGCGTGAGGGGCTTAAGAAACCCAACAGATCCGAAGACTCAGGGAGACGAAGACGCAAAGAAGCATGTCGAAGAGGTCGCAGCGAAGTCCTACAAATTGCATGAATACCTTTGGTTCAACGCTGCAGCTTTGGGAAAAGAAGTGTTCCTTAAGGGGTTTTATCACTTTATCATCTTTTCGCAGATTCGCGGCAAAGTGCAGGATTTTGCGCAACCGCAATACAATGATTTGGCCATCAGCACCGTCTTCGACAAGCTGACCCAGATATGTCCACACGATCTTGCTGAAGTCATCGATCAGGCCGCGTTTGAGAAACCAGACATTTCGCTATCCACGCCTCAAGAAAGAATGGCCTCATGGCGGCGAGCACATGCTAAAACGGAAGAGCTGCTTGATGAAGCGGCCAGTGAGTTTCCCACCAAACCATAGCACAACTAGGGGCAATCAGCTATCGTGTTGGTGACCATCCCCGTCATTCCCGGCACTCGCCATGTGGTGGGGCGTGAGGCATACGAAGTGACAACACCCGATCAGAAGAACAGGTGACTTCTCCTGGTGTCTAAGGAGAGAAGGCATGGCTCTGTGCATTTACTGCCCGTCGGAAGGACCTTTTCACAAAGAACACGTGTTGCCCGCCAATCTTGGTGGTTTCAAGAATGCTGAGCCGCTACTCAACTGCATCTGCCAGAACTGTAACAACAGAACGTTGTCTTCATTGGACAGCTACTTCGTTGAGAGCGGCCCGCAAGCGATGTTCAGGTGTCTTCTTGGCATCAAAGGGAGGGCCAAGAAGGGACCCCATTCGCCTTATGAATATGGTCCGCGTGGTGAGCCCGCCATCAAGCTCCGGGCTCGGCCCAAGGGTGCTGATTTCGAATGCCTCTACTGCATCGATGAAATACGCGATGGGAAGTTCGTAGGCAGGATGTTAAGACAAGTTGTTGTCAAGGACAAGGAGGGCCAATGGCATCCCATTTACGTGTCTGAGCGAGTACGGCATATCGGCTCGTTGCGTGGACTCATCGAATCGGAAGTTGATGGGCCTCCCACGGATATCCAAGCGTTCGATGATGAAGACAGCGAAGGATGGTTATTCGAGCTTCTCAAGAAGGAATACGCAGGGAATTTCACCTCGCGGCAAATGCCCGCTCATGAGACTGAGAATCCACCTATCGGGGACATGGTCGTTGGGCCTGAGTATTTTCGGGCAATTGCAAAGATCGCTTTTCACTACTACCTCCTTCAGGACAACAGTGTAGGGGGCGACGAGCGCGAGTTTTCTGGCATACGCGATTTCATACTGAAAGGTGGAGATGCTGACAGATTCGTGACCTCTGACCTGCCACTACAGAAAGGCGCCTGCTTCGGAGATCCCTGTCACTTGTTTGGTGCTGGGCGGAACGGCCAATCGGTCGGGGCGTGGGTGATGTTTTCGGCGATGCCGGATGGTGATAATCCCCAGAGGTACTATGTTAACATCGGGAAAGATCCGGGGCACATCATTCGCTTGCGAAGCAATGCATGGGCACACCGGTATCGTTATTATTCGGCGGGCGAAGGCGAGAAGAACAATTATGACGGTGAGATCGTCCCCGTCCCAGCCAAATTGGTGCGAATGCCTAGATCGTGATCGCCATGCCCAAAAGATCTCAGTCGAAGGGCTCACTGCCAGCGCTGGACGGCTAAGCCGGGGCGACCGAATGCGGTGGAAACCGTGGGGAAATAGCTCGTGAGCGGATGAAGCTGATCCGCTCTCCTGTTGGGGCCTTCGGCCCGCACTGCAGACCGACATCTCCAGCGCCAGCAGATCCACCTGCACATCACAGTCAACAGTGGCCTTCGCGCTATCCCGCAACCTGAATCTAGGGATCGGAATCAGAACAGGTCGTCTGGAGCCTGTTCCGCACATACAGCAGGTCGAGAACGTTGACCGTGCAATCGTCGTTGAAGTCGCCCGGCAGCCGCCACCCGTATTGAGCGAGCACCGTGTGCTCGTCGTCCATCGTCACCTCCACCTCGTTGAACGGACGCCCTTCAAT
>JABMSA010000265.1 GCA_013202185.1 Planctomycetota bacterium | reverse complement strand
GCTCGTCTCTACAACGCCATCGCCGAGCGGCCTCCAGAATCGAGACGCAATAAACGGCATCGTACTTACGAACCAGAGCACTAGAATCCCACATTCTTTTTCTCTTCAGCCATCATTTCGCGGGCGGCTTCCTTTGCAGAAAGCGCCTGCGGCAGGCCGCAATCGTCGAACACCTTGCATCCGCTGCATATGCCGCGCCTGATGCACGACTGCTCGCCGGAGCGCGCCGCGCGCTTGGCCGCCGCCGCGCCGCCCCCGAGTGCGAGCGCCGCCAGTGCGGCTTTTCGCAGCAGGCCGCCGAAAAACTCGCGTCGGTCCAGGCCTTTATCAGATGCGTTACTCATCGCTCACCCTCGACTTGAGAACGAAAATCCTGACCGCTCGCGCCGCCGGATCGAGCACAAACACGCGATCCTTCGAGTCGACCGCGAGGTCGAAGCCTGCAAACCCTTCGCCGAAGCCCGGCCCGGCGCTTGCCGCAAACGCACGCGGAGCGGCCACCACGCCTGCGAAGTCGCCCGAGATGTCTTCATATACCTTCACGCGCGGCACGCCCTTTTCGCTCGTGACGATCTTGCCATCGGATAAGATGGTGAGATCGGTCGGGCCGCAGCAGCCGATGAATGCTTCGATGTCGGCCCCGCGCTTGCCCCACGAGAACTCGAGGTCGCCATTGACCGTGTAGGCTTCGACTTTGTGCCGGCCGGGGTTCGACACGCGCAGCAGGCCGTCGGCGGCAATCGCAACATCGAGGTGAGGGCTGGGGCATATGACACCCGGGATGTTCCTCTCGGGATCGCTCTTGCCGATCCTGGTGACGAGCGTTCCGGCGCGGTCGTAGCACAGCACCACGCGGTTGCCTGCGTCGGCGACAACAATATCGTCGCCGGCGACTGCGATGGACGTGAGCAGCGCTCTTTCGCCAAGCTTCTCCCAGGTCGCCTTTTGCACCCCGCCGGGTTCATACACCGCCACGTGGTCCAACATCCCGACGTATATGGTGCCGTCGTCGGCCACGGCCACGCAGCGGGGTTCGCCGCCGAGCTGAATGTCTGACTTCCGGATGCCGTGGGCGTCGAAGATGCCGATGGAGCGGTCGCCGGCAACATAAAGCGAGTCGTTCGGGCCTACTGCAATGCCGCGGGCTTTCCGCAGGCCGGTGTCGACCCACTCGACTTCATTGTAGATGACCAACTTGGGATCGACCTGCGGCATCTGGTCGAAGGTGTCCGGATCGAATTGGGTCTCATCATCGCTGAGGATGATCGCGACCGCCACAGCCAGCACGATGATTATCATTACGATGCTGCGAAAGGGTGTGAGCTTCAGCCCGGCCGGCGCCGGCGGGCCCTGGTGGGGGTTGAATTGCTCGTTCATGTTAATGTACTCCCACATCGAGGCAGGTCATTGTTGTGAGGTCGCGCACGATTAGCTTTCCGCCGGCAAACGCCATCGGGCCCCACGAGTCGTGGCCCGGCAGCACCTTCGCACTGGCAAGCCTGCTGTAGCCTTTCGGTGTGGCTTCGACCATCGTGAGCGCGCCGTGGTCGTCCATTACAAATATGATGCCGTCTGCAATTGTATATGGCCCGATGCCAAACTTGTTTGTGCTGTCGCTTGCCCATACGTGCCGGCCTTCGAGATCGAGGCACACGAGCCGGCCGCCCGGAATCACGCCGTAAATGTAGCCGTCGTAAAAGATGGGCGTTTGCTGATCCGAGCCAAACACCTTCGGGCTCAGGCTGAAAAGCGTTTGTGCGGTGATGGTGTTGTTTTCTTCCTCGAGTTGCAGCATCATGCTGCCGGCGTTGTATCCGCCCGAAAGGAAAATCCGCCCGGCTCCGACGAGCACCGGCGTGGGCACAGTGGCTACGCTGATCCGCCAGTCGGTTGTCTCCCAGAGGATGACGCCGTCTTCGGCCGACACCCCCGCCACGCCGCCCTTGCCGCAATAGACGTACATCCGCCGGCCGTTGAATTCCATCGGCACCACCGATACGTGCGTCATCTTCCATTCCCTGGTGTTCGGCGTGCGCCAGATTATCTCGCCCGTTTCGCAATCGACGGCGATCATGAGCACGTCCTTGCCGGCGGGGGCGATTATGGCGCGGTCGCCGTCGATCAGCGGGCATTGCCCGGCATACCACGCGGGCACCTTCGTGCCGAATTCCCTCACGAGATCGATCGACCACTTGTATTGGCCGGTTTTCGGATCGAGGCACGAGACGTGGCACTTCGGCCCGAGCGCGACGAGGTACTTTTCGGTAACGGCCGGGACCGCGCGCGACATCCCGTGGTTGCGCTTGACGGGCACCTTGTAAGAGTGGCGCCAGATATCCTTGCCGTCGGCGAGCGACAGGCAGCGTATGACGTCGGCCTGTTCCTCGTGATCATAATCGTGGAGGTAGGCTCTTCCCGCGAGCACGGCTGCTCCGGCGTGGCCTTCGCCCACGCCGATCGACCAGACGGCCGGCGGCCCGGCCTGGGGCCATTCGCGCTGCACCTTCGTTTGCTCGGGGCTGATGCCGGTGCGGTTCGGGCCGCGAAACCCGGGCCATGCGCCCGGCGCGTCGGCCGGTTTGCCGTCGAGCTTCACCAGCGTGCCGCGCAGATCGACCACAACGCCTGCAACGGAAGCTCCGGGCGGCTTTGCGGCCTGCTCGAGCCTGACCTCGAAATCCGTTCTCGGCCCGCCGAGAAGCCACAGCGCCAACGCGGCCGCTCCTGCTATTGCGGCTGCGCCCGGAATTGCGATGCCGATAATCCTTTCTCTCATGCTGCGCGTTCCAAGTTCATTATTTACTTGACTGGCGGTGGTCTTCTGCTGCGCTCTGCGCGGGATCGCACCGGCAAATAGCCTGAAAAGAATCGCACACAACTTCCACCGCGGGCTCGTTGATCCAGTAGTATGCGTCGCGGCACATCTTCTCGCACCTGATGAGGTCGGCCTGGAAAAGAATCTTGAGATGATGCGAGACGGTGGGCTGCGGGATGCCAAGCTCCCCGGCAAGTTGTGACACGTTGTATCCTGCCTGGCACGTCTTGACGCGCGGCAGGAGCCCGAGAATCCGGAGACGGGTCGGATCGCCGATCGCTTTCAATTGTCGCGCAAGGTCACTGTGCGGCATATTATCGAATTATATTGATGTATTGAAATATATCAATGGAAAATAGGGGACATCGGGGCGTCATGCACTTTATTACATTATGATTCGCCGCCGGAGGAAATCATGGGCAAGAGCCGGGGGAACAGCGCAGCGCGCAGCCGGCCGGCCGGCGTTACTCCTCCGACGATTTCTTCTTATGCCTGAGGGCGATGCCAATGCACACGCTCAGCCCGCCGAGGGTGATGAGCGTTCCGACGACGAGCATGATCCACGCGCCGTATGTCATTCTGCCGCCTCCTGTTTCTTTGTGAACATCAGCACAAGCGACAATATGAACGCTCCGGCGATCACGGCCCAGCCGCCTCTGTTGAGCGCCCACTGCGGGTACGATTCTGTAGGGCTTGGGCCGTAAGGTTTCTGGATCTCGCCGATAATACTGAGCACGAGCAACGTTGTCAGAATAGCGGGGGTGATCACCTTGATGCACGCCAGCCACCACGTTCCAACGCGGATCTCTGCACCCTCGTTGATGGCATCGGTGAGCAGCTTTGTCTTGACGAACCATCCGACAACGAGACATTGCAGCAGCCCGACGGTCACGAGGCCATAGTTGTTGCACCAGTTGTCGGCAATGTCGAGCCAGACCAGGCCGGCATCGGTGATGAAGAGCAAGCCACCCAGGAACCCCCCAACGCAAATGATGGCGGTAAGCGCGGATCGCCTGATCGCCGGCCACTTGTCATGCACGCCCGCCACCACCGCCTCCACCAGCGAGAACGCAGAGTCGATCCCCAGGCTCAGGAGCGTGATGAAGAATATTACTCCGAAAATGTGCGGGGTGTAGCTGCCTAGCACCGTCGGCAGAGAGTTTATGGCTGCCGGGTAGACCTTGAATACAAGTGCAAACCCGCCGGCGGTCTCGGCCGCTTCTTTCATGCTTTGGTTGGTGCCCACGGCGAGGTACCCGAGCATGCTGAAGACCGCAAAACCCGCCATGAAACTGACGAGCGCATTCCCAAACGACGTGATGAACGCGTTGTTCGATACGTCTTGCTTGCGCGGCATGTAGCTGGCGTAAGCGATGAGGATACCGAATCCCAGGCTCAGAGAGAAGAACACCTGGCCGTACGCGGCCAGCCACGTATCGGCGCTTGCAAGTGCCTCCCAGGTCGGGCTCAGATAATAATTGATCCCCGCGCCTGCTCCTTTGAGTCTTATACCGTTGATCACGAGAATAAGGAGCAGAATAACCGGCAGCGGCACCGTGATCATGACGATTCGGCCCACGCGATGCACGCCCTTGTAAATGATCCAGAAAATGGCTGCCCACGTGAGCGCCAGGCCGATCAACAAGGGCACGCTGATGTTTCCGACATTTGCCGGATCACCGGTTCGCGCGATCACCTTGTTGAAAAACTGGCCGACTTCCTCTTGCGTGGTGCCCCAGCCCTGGCTGAACGACGCCCACAGGTACCGCCAGCACCACGCCATCACCGCAGCGTAGTAGATGCATATGACGGTACTGACGGCCAAGGCAAACCAGCCAAGCCACTCGAATCTGCGATGCAGTTTCTTGAAAGCCCCCGGGGCCGCGCGCTGCATTGCCTGGCCAAGGCCGTACTCCAGGATCATCAGGGGAATGCCGGCGGTGAGAACGGCAATGAAGTAAGGCACCAAGAACGCACCGCCGCCGTGCTTGGCCGCAATGTAAGGGAACCGCCAGAGGTTGCCCAGCCCAACGGCGCTGCCGATCGCAGCCATCACGAATGCCG
>JABMSA010000264.1 GCA_013202185.1 Planctomycetota bacterium | reverse complement strand
TTGTGTGCCTTGTTACACTGTCTTTGTTCTGCGGCTGCGCCACGGAAGCTCGAATCCGGCAATCCGGCCCCGAGCCCTCATGGCGGTGGGATGGCGAGAAGATCGAAGGAGACCAGCGGCTGTACGTGGGAATCAGTGTGGCGGACAACGTTCTCGACGAAACTCAAGCCCGCAGGCTCGCGCTTGCAAACGCTGCTGAAAATGCCGCTAGATCACTCTCCGTGAAGGTGACCAGCCAGTTGGCGCAAGTCACAAAGCGCATCGGACCCGCACACAAGGGACAGAACGAGGCCGAAGAATTCGTTGAAAGCCAGTTGAAGGCCTTTTCAGACGAGATCATCCGCGGGCTCCATCCAAGGGAGTGGTACTCCGAAAAGTGGGAAGTTCGTGAAGGCTTCATGGGTGAGGCCTTCACTCGCTACAAGTGGTTTGTTCAGGCAGCCTACCCGCAGGAGCAGTACGACCGCGTGATGCGGGCGATCATCGACAAACTGGAGAGCAGCCTCGACTTCCTCCTCCCGAGAATTCAGTCTGCTCTCGACGCCGGGGACATTCCTACTGCCCTCAAGTGTGCTCAACGTGCCACCCTCCGCCATGCAGATGTGTTCCAAGCCTGGTGGGCGCTGTATCGAGTGCAGAAAGCAGCAGGCGACTGGCGCAAAGCTATTGAAGTCCTGCGGAAGGCACACGGATCGGCAGACTCAGAGAAGAACCGCCGCTTGGCGAGTGAGACCCTCCTCAATGTCGGCGATAGGCTGGTCGGACAGCTTCGCAAGGAGGCGGAACAGACGCTGAAGGCCGGCAAGCATACCCAGAGCCTGCGGACGCTCGAGGAGGCATGGCGTGCCGCGAAGACCAGAAGCCTTCGCAGTGCGGTCTCTCAGCAGTATTACGACGTCCTCGCCGAAGCCGTCGCTGCAGAAGTCGCCTCACAGGCTAGAGGGTCCGGCCTGGAGAAGGTGGCCTTGTCAACGTTTCTGGAATCGCACGCACACACAAGAGCCGAGGCACAGGCCCTCAAGGAGGCGGTCGGACGCAAGCTTCGCGATGATGGCCGCGTCGAGTTTGTGATAAAGGATGTGTCTCGGGACGACGCCGAGAAGATCCTGAAGGGTCAGTGGCGGGCACTGGGGGACCTGCAAAAGAAACTGGCCGCCGAGAATATCCAGGGGCTAATCGTGGCCGAACTGGGACGGGAGATTACGCTCAGGCTCGGCAACGTGAAAAAAACGGAAACAACACTCCTGGCAAGCGGCCGTAGTCTCGAAGCCATCCGCGGCCGCCCCGATCTTCCCATCTGGGAAACGATAGACAAGCTCATCCCGCCCAACCCGGTTGCGGCGTTCAACGTGGCCGTGTGGACTCGCCGCCAGGAATACCGGCAGGGCGACACGGTCGAAATCCATTTCAAGGCCGACGCGAACTGCTACGTTTACATCATCGACATCGGCACCAGCGGCGGCATGTACCTCCTGTATCCCAATGCGTTCCACCCCTCCGGCGCTGCCGTTGGTGGAAAAGAACACGTGATCCCCGACCCGGCCGACGGCTACGAGATTCCGGTCAGCGGCCCGGCAGGCTGGGAAGGGCTGAAGGTAATCGCGACCGTACGCCCGATCGATCTCGGCATCGAGGTCAAGGGCCCGGCTATCAAGATCGATGACACACAGCAACGTGAGTTTGTGAAAAAGCTGGCCGACCAGCTTCGCAAGATGCGGCCCCAGGATTGGGCCGAAGGTGCTTGGGAGTTTTTTGTGTGGTGATTCGTGCGTTGCGGGTCCTCTGCGTATCAGAAAGAGAGCTAATGATGCGAAAAACGAATATGTGTCTTTTCGCGTTGGCCGTTATTTCTACCGGATGCGCAAGCACGTCCATAATGGAGTTAAAAATCACAGCGCCGATCTCACCCGAGCATAATGTGGTCGACGTCCCTCAGGTGGTACAGACGTTCGGCGAGCCGCTTACTGTTTCTGCCGTAGTCGTCCCATTTGAGATGAGGATTGACAAGGTAACGAAACCTGTTTTCACGAAGACAACCGGGGCTTTCTCTGCAGTTCCGTCTGTTGACCCCGACGACCTAACAGAACAACAATTGACAACATTGAGTGAGACCCTCGCAAAGAGCCTCACATTGCTTCTGCGTAGGAACAGAGCATTCAGCGAAGTCTCGTATGCCAAGAACAAGCCTGTTCTTGACTCCAACACAGGCAAGGTGTGTCTCGAGGTGGTCCTCACCACGGCAAGGAACAGGCGCACATTCAAGTCGGTCATTTCGGTCAGTAACTCTAACTCACTACTTGAATCGTTGCTCTCGAGATACAATCCCGAGATTTAAAGTCAAATGCTCGTCTTGTCTGCCTCATGTGATATCGAAGGCACACTGACGCTTAGCACCGGAGATCGGACCTATAAGACTTACCCTCTTTCTGGAAACAGTTCGTGGAGCGGCTCAGAGGATTCAGAGGAGGGATGGGCAGCCCTCCATCCCCGGACCGTCAAGGTCAACACTAAGGCCTTTCTGGAGGCATTTGAAAAGGTGTTTGCCGACATCTATTCGGACAGGGCAAGGTTGATGGCCTTCCTGGAGGGGCGCCAACAAGAGCCTCCTACTCCCTTGGCCCCCCTGCCACCCGTCGCCCAGCGCTGGGCCGTCATCATCGGCATAAGCGAATAAGAGAACGCATGCACCGGAGGGTTGAAGAATCTCCGATATGCGGCCAAGGACGCTCGCAAGCTCTACGATCAGATTCTGTGAGAGTATGACCATGGTAAGTAACTGGGTTGT
>JABMSA010000263.1 GCA_013202185.1 Planctomycetota bacterium | reverse complement strand
GTTCAGCGCTGGCGTCGGCGAGTTGTAAGGCGATCTGTGCCGTACTGTCCCCAAAGTTGATCAACTCGATGGTTGGTGACACGATCGCTGAGACGCGTAGATCATACTGAAATCCGAGCGTGCCAGCCGCGTATCCAGCGTATTTGGCAGTACCAATGAAATCTCGGCGGGTGAGGTTTGGCTTGTAGTAGCCGTATTCCGGCAGTTTGCCGTCGTTGGCTGGTGTGATCATCCCGGCGTGAAACAGGGGATCGAAGAGCCGCGTCGAAGCGGGATGATCGGAGGCGATTGATTCGATCAGCGACTCGGCATTTTCCGGCGTTTCGTCACGCGGGCTCACGATGAGCCCGCTGATCGATCCATCGTTCAGCGCGGTGGTGATCTTGTCAGACTTGCCCCATCCGTGTTGGGCGAGGAGCGTCATGGGCTACCTCCACTTCCTACTTCGTTGAGGGCAATCAGCAGCGACTCACAGGTTCGGTAACGCAGGTGCGGCTTCTTCGCCAGCAATCGCATGATGATCTCTGCGAGTGCCTCCGGTAGGTCTGAGCGAATGTTGCGCACCGCCATAGGTCGCGCGTGCATGATAGACTTGAATAGGTCCATCGTGGACATGGCACTCGTGTAGAAAGGATGCTTTCCGGTTGCGGCCTCATAGAGAATGATGCCAAGCGCGAACATGTCCGTCCGAAAGTCCATTTGCCGCTTCTTCGCGGTATCGAGCTGATCGGGCGTGAAATAGAGGGTTGTTCCGGGCACCTGTCCTGGGACCGAGATGGATTTGTCGAGCAGATCGAACGCGAGTCCGACGTCAAGTACGACATAATCACCCGTATCTGCTCGGCGCATGACGTTAGCCGGTTTCAGGTCACGATGGATGATCTGCTGAGTCGGGTCGCAATTCCAAAGGTGATCGATCGCGGTCACGACATGGATGCCAAGTTTCCTGACCTCCTCCACGGGCATTGGCCCTCGCCGGATGACCTGCTTGAGATCCTCTCCATCGATGAACTCCTCCAGAAAGTAGAGGATTGAGAGGTTGTCGATCTCAAGGGGCTTGACATCGATCGGGCCCATCTTGACCAGATGAGGCGAATTGCACTTCCCCATGATGCGTACTTCGCGACGAAGCCGGGCGATGACCTGGTCGGAGGAGAACCCAAAGTCCGAATCTGCGTCGTCCAGAGACTGATTCGGATCGTCAGAAACCAGGATCGTAACTCTTCAGCCGTTTGCAATGTCCGCGTCGGGAAGCGGTGGGAGTGTTCCGGTTGTGAGGTAGGTCTTCAGGGCGTTGGTGATGGTTTCCGTTGGATTCAGGCCGCGGAGGCGCAGCGTGCGGTAGACGCTCATCAGCACGGATTGCGTGGCCGCGCCGCGGTCCGAGCGATTGGACTGGCTGTTCTTCCGGAGGATCACCGCTGGGCGAATCTGCCGCTCGGCGAAGTTGTTCTCATACGCCACGTCCGGATAGTCCAGGAATGTGAAGAGGTACTCCGCATAGCGGCGAAGACGCTTTGTCAAACGCCGCGTATCGCCGTCAACGTGCTCCTGGTCGGCCAACCGGGCCAGGCGCGCATTCAACCGATCCACCCGGCTCCGATACTCGCCCGGCGTGAAGTCGTCGGAGCGGCGCAGGCGCATCCCGTCGCGTAGCAATCGGCGCAGCTTCTTTGCGAACGCCCGCCACTCAGCGCTGTCGTTGCGTTGATCCACCTTCTCCAGTTCGCGCAACAGGTGAACCAGGCAATACTGCCGGTCTTCGGCGCAGACCGATTCGTAGGCCGACCAGAAGTCGGTGATCAGCACACCCTCGAACGCCTCCGTGAAGAACTTCTGCAAGGCGGGACTGCCCCGGCAACGATCGATCATGTAGTAACAGACCTGGTGGTTGGCAAAACACCACAACCAGCACGTCTGGCCTTGCACGCGCCAGCCGGTCTCGTCGGCGTGCAGATGGGCCGATTGCTTCGCCTGGCGGCCGATCTGTTCGTACCAGGCCTCGAGCACCTCCGCCAGCCGGCGCCAGGCGTCGATCAAACCGCCCGGCGTCAGCTTGGTTTGCAAGTGATAGCCAAGGATGTCAACGATGTTGTCGATGGTGACGCCCAGCCCATAGTGAAGCCAACTGGTCAGCGCGATCAGGTGATGCCCGAGCGTCGCGCCGGGCAGCGCATCGGGCACGACCGGCTCGACGTGCTTCTTGCACTTCGGGCAGTAGTCGCGATGGATCACGTGCTCGGTGACGACCGGCTCGATTTCCGCGGGGATGTCTTCGATCACGCGGGTGCGTGTTCGCCGGCAGCGTTGGAGTTGTCCGCCGCAACCGGGACAACGCTTCAGACGATGGGTTTCCTGCTTGTCGATCCGCTCGGGCACCTTGCGCCGACGACCCGGATGCCCTTTGCGAGCCCCCGGCTGCTTACGCCGCCCGGACGCGTTGGGCTTGGCGTAGACCGGCCGCATGCCCGAGGGCGTCGAAGGAGATGGCGGTTGTGCTCGGGACTGCCCTTGCAGTCCCGCGATCACTGCATCCTGCTCGGCGATGCGCTTGCTGGCGGCCAGCAGCGCCAGCACGACGACTTCGCGGCCCTGCCGGCACAGCCGTCGGGCCTGCGCTTCGGTAAGCGTGCCTCGCAGCGCAGCCTCGACCAGCGCGTCCGCCGACATCACACTCGCCGTCCCTGACCTCATGCCGGTGGTTATACCAGCGCCAAGGACAGCGCGCGAGTCTACCTATCTTAACAATTCTGCCGCCCCCAACCTTCACCCATTGCACACGGCTGAAGAGTTACGAAAAATGAATGGAAGGATATCGTCCCGCTGTTCCCGGACAGCTACATCCTTACTTATTGGAACGACCGCAACAAAGACCCGTGCCCTCATTGGGAGGGTATATGGATTTTCGACAAGGCTCTCGCGGACGTCAACCTTCCTGGGCGG
>JABMSA010000262.1 GCA_013202185.1 Planctomycetota bacterium | reverse complement strand
GCCCGAATGGATACGCGATGGACGAGAAGCTTCACGTTTTTCTCGCTGAAACCCGACGCGCCGTTCCCGGGCGACCCGGGCAAGGACGATCACTGGGAGGAACTTCCCGTTATTGTCAACCACGGCGGGCACGAGGTGGCTTTTCCGCCGGGCTTCGAAACGCGCGCCCTGCTTTGCACGGAGATGCGTGGATGGTACAGATCGACGATGCACAAGTGGAGCCTCCTCAAGGCAAGGCTTCACAACATCACGCCGTATGCCGTTCCGCAGGCCGAGCAGGCCCCGCTGGGATGGGACCCCAACTCCGTGATCAGGGGCGGCTCGTGGCGCAACGCCGGAGCCGACGAAGACAAGCTCGTCCACCGATATCCCGTCAGCCCCGTTTCGCCTTCCTGGTTCATTCTCAAGTGGGACAAGCCGCAGGACCTGGGCGCCATTCGTTTGCGATCGAGCATCGGCGAGTTCAAGCTCTATGCTTTCATCGGCGAGGATCTCTCGAGCCCGGCCCTCGCTTCGAAGGGCGACTGGGAGCGCGTCAAGTTTGCCGAGCTACTCAAGGACCGCAAGGAGCGCACTATTACGCGCCTGCTCGGCCTCGAACCCGTGAGGACACAGGTACTGAGGCTGAAGATTCTCGAGACATCGCCCAAGGGCGAGCAGATAGTCGGCATCGATGAGTTCACCGTGTGGGCCGACATCAAGGATGCCGAGGTCCCGCAGCCCCCGATCCCCGATCCGCCTGCGCCTCTTGCGATTCCGTATGAGACCGACGTGGATTGCGAGGTGGCGATGGTCGTGGAAGACAGCCAGGGCCGCAGGGTCCGGAACCTCGTCGCGCAGGTCGGTCGTGAAGCGGGCAACAACGTCGAACATTGGGACCTGAAGGACGAGTTCGGCCTGCCGGTGTCGGGCAGCAAGTATAAGTGGAAGGCGATCTACGCGCCGCCGCTCGAGCTGCACTACCAGTTCACGCCGTATCCCAACGTCGAGGCGCACTCTACGGAGAACAGGCCCTGGAACGGCCGCGCGCAGGACGGATGGCTGGCAAACCACGGCAACATAGGGGCCGTGAGCACCGTGGGCGACAAGGTGTACATTGCGGCCGGCGGCACCGAGGGCGGCCACGCGCTCATCGAGGCCGATCTCGACGCCCGGAAGCTCTGGGGTACTCCCCGCGGAGCCGACCGGCTCTTCACCGACGGAAAGACATTGTTTGCGAAATCGGGTGGGACGATATCGCGTTTCGACGCCGCCACGCATCGGTTCAAGAATATCATCAGCTTAGGTTCAGACCCCAACCGCAAGGGAAGCCTGGTAGGCGCGGACGCGAAGGACGGCACGGTGTATCTGGCCTTCAACGGGCCGCTGCCGCTTTTCGGCAACGCCACCCGCGGGGGCAACGTCGACATCGAAAACTGCCTCCCGAAGTTGCCGAAGAAAGTGAAACGCCGCGGGAACTACGGCATCCCGGCAAGCCCGCAAAGGGATTTCATCAGCCTGTTCAGGCTTGGAGGCCATATCGGCGGCGACAAGTTCAAGGGCGGGCTGATCTATCTCGAGACGACCCAGGGCCTCCGGCGCCAGCAGCATGTTTTGCTGTCGTTCAACCGGCCTGTGCCGCTGGGCAGCGTGGTGTTTCCTATCCACGGAGATCCACAGCTCGAGTTCAGCATCAGCGTGCTCCGGCCCGATGCGCCCTACCCGCCGCAAGTGACGAAAGAGATTCACTGGCAAACTTTTGAAGAGGAAAAGATGCAGTATTGGAATTGCATCCCTGCGCCAGAGAACACCGTGACGCGCGCGCTGCGCATCACGTTTGCCAAGCCCGGCGACGACCTCGACCTGCTGCTCGAGGAGGACGAGCCCGACCCCGACGACCTTGGCATGGAAACATTCGAGGCGGAAGAGGAAGACGACAAGTTCCTGCAGGGGAACAAGAAATCGTGGGCCGCGCGGCTCGAGGGCATGAGGCTGCTGCGCGGCAGGTTCAAGAGCCTTCTGGCCGATGCCACGATCCGCGTCAACTCCGGCGAGTTCAATCCTGAAACCGGCGAATGGGACGCCCGGCGAACACACGCGATCAACCCCGAGAACCCCGGCACTTACGTGATGGAGTGGGAGGAGCCGCAAACAGTTCGCGGGCTCGCCATCAAGGAGATCGACGCCGATCAGACCGAAATCGACGTGTACACCGGGCCCGAAGAGGGCGAGATCGACATCAACAGCAATGAGCACTGGCGCAAGGTGGGCGAGTATCGGCAGAAGCTGCGCAATTTCTATCAGCCCAGCGCCGGCAACAACGCCGCCGCCCGATACCTCGACGGCCTGGTCGATTTCGGCAAGGACATCAAGACGCGCGCGGTCCGCCTGAGGGTGGTGAAGCAGTGGACGGTGAGCAGCGGCCCGAACGGGGTTCGCGAAGACCGTGGCGGCTCGACGATCGATCCCAAGCGCTGCCGAATCTACGGCGTTGCGCCGCTCGAGTACATCGGCGGCGAGCCGCCGATCGACCCGCTGATCGCAAAACGCCTGAGCGCCCACGACGGCGAAACCGGTGAAGTCAAGAGCGAGGTGGCGGCCGACCTGACCGGCGCCATTGCCTTCAACCCCGCAGGCGAACTCTTCGCTGCCCGGCGCACCAAGGTGGTGAAGCTTGACCAGGAGACGCTGGAAGAAACCGATTTCGTGTCGGACCTCAGCCAAGCCGGCCTCATCGATTTCGACGCGAACGGGCGCTTGTATGCATACGACCACGATCCCGAGAGGCGCGTTGTGCGCGTTTACGACGACAAGGGCAAGTACCTGCACAACATCGGTACACCGGGGCCCAAGAAAGACGGGCCGTGGGATCCGACGAGCCTGGCCGAAGTGTGCGCGATGTCCGTCGACGACGCCGGCGGAATCTGGATGGTCTATCCGCACGAGAACCCGCGCCGCGTGACCAAGTTCAAAACCGACGGCACCTTTGTGAAGGAGCTGCTCGGCAACACCCACTACGGCGGCGGCGGCACGCTGGATCCCTACGACAAAACGCGCCTCTACTACAAGG
>JABMSA010000261.1 GCA_013202185.1 Planctomycetota bacterium | reverse complement strand
GTTGAGACGGGGGCTCGCAAATGGCCGTTTCAAGGCGTTTTAGGCATACTCTTGTCGTTGCACCCTCTAAATGGGCTGCCGAAGGAACAGATTGATCGTGTTGGTGACAGGATGTCAAGCCACGGGGCTATCGCCGATCAGGCCTGTTGACGTGGCTTCCTGAACGACCTCGTGAATTTTGTCGTAAACCTGGCACTGTATTTGCCGCAAGCAGCGATGTAGTTGACGACAAAGTTCACGAAGTAGTTTTGTATAATGAAGCCTGAAGCAACACGAAGAGCACGTGCGGTCTTCATAGGCACTTGTGGGTAATGCTCAGGCGCGTGGCCGGTGGTGGCCCGGGCGCCGTGCGCTCTGTGGCGAAGGGAAACCAGGAAAACTTGAAAACCAGGGACGGTCACCTATTTGTTCCGACAGTCACAGGCCGGATGTCACACCTGCAACAGGCAGGCGCCCCTGGCGTCGGATGGCATTGACTTAAGGTCGGAAGAGGGCGGGCAATGCCTTAACCGCCGTGCGGCGGCAGCCAACCTGCTCGTAGAGTAGACGCCCCCACCAGGATCAGACGCATTTTCCGTTTTTACAGCGCGCCGGTCCGCAAAGTAACGCCGGAATCCGTCAGGCGCCCGGCCTGAGCGCGAGACTGAATCCTCCTCATCGTCTTGGGCGAATCTCATTCAGACAACTCTTCCCCGGCTCGTGATCCATCTGCCGCTGGGCGCGGCCCGTTGCTCATTTCGTTTTTCCGTTGCCTCTCGAGCGCACGCGCAGAGCCTTGAGCATGGCCTGTGCGTCGCGCTCGGCATCTTGGGGAGGATTGCCGTAGCGCACATCGCAGAAGATCATGGTGATGGCGTGCACGGCGGCCCATTGAGGGCCTTCGCACGTTACAACGCGGCGGGAAAACTCGAGGGGTGTTTGCCAGGGCATGCGCTTGTGGCCGCGCCTCTTCAGCAGCTTCAACAGATCTCTGTAGAAGCGTGTTTTGCTTCGGCTCGACTTGTTTGCGCCAAAAGGAAGCTTGTGCCGCATCAACCAGCCGGCGCACAAGATGATCGCGCCGATCACCGGCAATGGCATCGCCCGCCGCACCAGGAAGCTGAGCAGGGCCACAGAACCCGAGGCTTCCGCCTCCCCCCGCAATCGCCGCATCCGTTCTCCGCCGTGCATGGCAAGGTACGTGAGGTACCTCGCAAGGCTGGCCTGCTGGTTGCGCCCGTAGTGCACCACGTCGTCCTCCCACCTTATGCATACGTAGTCGGCCATTCGCGAGAGGACCGCCAGGAGGCCGCGCTCACTTTTGTCGGGGCCGACGACGAATGGCGTCGGGTCGAACTGCACCCACGTTCCGGCCTCTTCTTCGCGCTGCCCGCCGCCGGCTGTGGGGAAGTACACCTCGACCCACGCGTGGGCGTTGTTTTGGCGAACCACGTACTTCCCCAGGAATTCGTTCCATTGTCCGCCAAGATAACCGTTGACCATCCGCGCGGGCACGTCGAGGCTTCGCAGCATCACGGTCATCGCCGTCGCAAACATCTCGCAATGGCCGCGCCTGGTCTCGAACAGGAATTGTGACAACGGATCATCTATCTCGCCGGGAAGTTCGGTGGTATAAGCGTAGCCGGCCCCGAGGAAGCTTTGGATCGCCTCGGCCTTTTCGAGCGTGGTGGGATACTCGAGGTGCGGAGCAACCCGCCGGGCGAGCGGCGCTACACGCTCGGCAATCGGCGCGGGCAGTTGCGTGTTGGCGCTGAGAATTCTCCTCGGCACCGGCCCGGCAGCCATCGCCAGCACATCTCGCGGCGGGGGCGCTTCCGATCGCACCTCGTACCTCAGGGGGCCGTTGAACGGCGTACGAACGGAATAGGACCGCCGCCGCCTGTCGTACTCGACAACGACGTTTCGCCCGTCGGTAATGGACACGTCCTTGATTTCCCACACGCCAAAGAGCACGTGCGAGTTGGACAGCGACGTCTCGATAGTCTGAAGCAGCACCTTCGACGGATCCGAAGCCCCGCCTGAAGACGTTCGCCGCCGGAGGCTGCTCGCCGAAGCGCCGGTCCTCGCGATGCTCCAGGTGTCGCCGTCGAAGTACTCGAGGGCCACGCCGCGCCAGAGGACGTCGTCGGGCGAGGTGCTGCCGGCCATCGGCCCGCCAAGCGACGCTCTGAGTGCGATCTGCTGGTTGCCCTGGATACTCCCGACGCCGCGCAGGTGCACGCTCTGTGAGAATCCGGCCAGTGGGTTGGTCGACGAGGTGATGCTCGGAGTGAATGCCGGGTCAAGCCGCGGAAACGTAAGAAACACCGCCAGCGTGCCGGCCAGGCACACGCACGCCAGGGATACGCCCATCACAACGATCCGCCGTGTGATAATCGGTTGCGAGCCGCCCGCGCCGGCGTCGCTCTTGATAGTGAACAGCATCAGAGAAGTAACGGCGCAGAAGATGTAGAGAACGAAAGTCGGTGCAAAGAAAATGTCGATCGTCAGCACGG
Organism: Planctomycetota bacterium; assembly: GCA_013202185.1. Lineage (GTDB taxonomy): Bacteria > Planctomycetota > PUPC01 > JABMSA01 > JABMSA01 > JABMSA01. The sequence goes on along the minus strand of JABMSA010000261.1, from coordinate 2,068 downwards.
CCGACACGCCTACCAGCACCAGGCTCATCAGGAACAGCTCCTTGATGTCGCGATCCTTTTTCACATGAAAGAGCTTGACGATCTGAAGCATTATCATGAAATGTGCAGCCGCGAACAAAACGTATTCGGCCGTCCGCACCTCGTAAATGGCAAAGGCAACGACGGGTATGATCATAAGGGTGACGGCGGCCCTGGACAATACATACATTGTTCCGCGCGAAGATTTAATCGCATGCACGGCGCACGCGCCGATCATCAGCGCAAGGAAGATCGGCTCGCGTTCGGAAACAGCAAGCACCGTTGTCGACGACACCAGCGTCAGATACAATGATGCGCGAAAGACGGTATGAAAGTTCATCCGTCGTTCCCCTTGTCTTGGAACCATCGGTCGAGTTTCGGATCGCCGGCTGCGGCTACCATCGTGTGGTCGCTGAAAGAGCATTTGCCGTATGCAACCACCTTCACCTTGAGTGCGGGCGTGCCGTTGCCCTGGTGCGGCGCGGGCCCGTGTGCGAGTATGGGCTGCGCCCGTGCGAGGCTTTCGAGAATCCCGGGCAGTACTCGCTTGCCGCGGCCAACGAGCGGCGCCGCGCCGTCGACGCTGAAACGCAAGCTGTAATCGTGCATGGCAAGGTAGTCGGAAATAGTAGCCGCAAACCTGGCCGCCTTTTCGAAGTCCGCCGCCGCCTCGTCCGAGTCGGATCGAACAGTCGGATCGAACAGTATCTCTGCGGTCCGCGCGGGCAGGCCCCGGAACTCCATCACGTGCAGCTTGCCCAGCCGGGCGGAAGTGCGCCAGTGAATCCGGCGCGGATTGTCGTCGGGCCGATAGTCGCGCAGATGCGAAAACTCATCCTGCCCGGCGCGGTTCATCCGCAGCATTATCTGCCCCAGGTCATTGGCATTGCCCGCGGGCAACCGCCGAATGCTCCCTATCGCCGGGTACACCACCAGCTCGTTCTCGACCGGCACCTCGAACTGCATCTCGAACAGCCCGAAGGGAAACCGCGACTTCAGCACGACGTGAGTGAAACGGTAAACGCCGCGACGAGGAAACACGCACCGATACACGATGCACTGCGCCGTGCCGGCCCGAAGCTGCAGGGCCGTTGCGGCGGGAACGTTCACGCCGACCGGCCCCTCAACATGATCCTGCGCCACCACCGAGAACGCCGTCATCCGCCGGCGGGTGTTCTTGAGGTGCAGGCGAACCGTCACCTCGTCGCCCGCGTAAACTCCGCCCGCCACCCAGCGGCTCACGGCTATTCTCTGAACGCTGCGCGAAAACAGCACCGATACAATCAGCACCGAAACCATCAGCCCCACCACGCCACACATCAGGTTCACACGCGTGTTGATCGCGGCGGCGCACATCACGGCCGACAACCCCAGCAACATCTTGCCCTCAATAGTCAGGCGTGTCCTCGCGGGGCCGACGATCTTGCGGAAAACCTTGAATTTCTTGCCGTGCGACAGCAGCAACAGCAGCCCGACGCCAAACACAAGCAGGATCGCAGTAAGATAATACGCCGTTGGGATCGACGACAACAAGGCGAGGATTGTGGCTGAGAAATCCAAGATGTCCTCCCGCCCGATCAGACCGGGACCTCGACCGCGTTCACGATTTCGTCGATGATCTCGACACACCGACGTGGGCCTTCGTGGCGGCGCTCGTTGATGATTCGATGCGACAGGATCGGTTCGGCCAGCGTCTTGATGTCGTCGGGCAGGCAGTAGTCGCGCCCGCTCACAACGGCCCGGGCCTGCGCGCCGCGCACAAGCGCGAGGAAGCCGCGAGGGCTCACACCCACCGCCAGCTCATCGTGCTCACGACTTCGAGAAACGATAGCCATCGCGTAGTCGACGAGGCTGTCGTCCACCTTCACACGCCTCACGGTTTCCTGTATTTGAATCACCTCGTCGGAGGTGACAACGGGCCGCAGACCGCCGAGCGGATCCTCGAGCGAGTGGCCGTCCAACAGGCGCTTCTCGTCTTCGGTCGCCGGGTAGCCGATCCGGATCTTCAGGAAGAACCGATCGAGCTGCGACTCGGGCAGCGGGTAGGTGC
>JABMSA010000022.1 GCA_013202185.1 Planctomycetota bacterium | reverse complement strand
GGTCATTTCTGTACACAAATGCTATCTTGTGATCGATTACACGGCGTCCCACAAAATCACATTTATCGTTTAGCTTCCGGATCATGTCGTAGTAAGCAGTCAATGCTTTCTTTGCTATATCTGAGGCTTGCTCAGCCGATATGTTGATCTCGGGCTTTGCGGGACAGACGTTGTTGCCGGTGTATCCCAGACTGTAAAGAAGGAAAGCCCCCCCGCGCAGCTCAAACGTTGCATTGAATCCGTCTTTAAGATGACGGTACCCGTGATACCGCATGACCCATAGCACCGACCACAGACTCTTGCCGTGGTAGGTCATTGTGGTGATCTCCGAAATCTCAGCTCCGGAACCGAGGGAGACACCCAACTTCTTCTTCAATATCTCGGTGAATTGGCGACCAAGAGACTCGCGCCGATCGGCCACCACCGGAACCTGCCGGCCGTCCGTGTCGCCCTGCGCGTACTCAATCGCAAAGAACGTCTCACTTTCCAGGACGCGACGAATGCGCCCTGTGTCCTTTTCGAATGTGACCCATAATGGGCCTTTGACCACCGAGAGACTCGTGCCCCCAACTTGCTCGGGAACGATTTCAGGCTTAATCGTGGGCCTTCCGGGGAAAAAGCGACCGACCAACTCTTGGTATCTGTCTAAGATCTCAGCCTCGCGTGGCGGGCCGCCGTTCGGCTCCTGAACAGGTGTGAGCAGCCCTAAGTCTAAGTCCTCCGGCAATGATCCCGGATCAGACTCCTCGGGCTCCACAGAAGTTGGGCCCACGCGCTCAGCTTCGAGTGGCGCAACTCCGTCCTCGCCATATCCCGGTGTACGATTTGGCTGCTCTTGCAGCGAGAGTACCATCACAACGCCGGCGAGAACGACAAGCATCAGCGAGAGCAAGATAAGCTTTCGGGCGCGACCCATGATTATGAAGGCTCCTGATTCCCTAAACTCTAAGTCGTTGGATCCGTATCGAGCACAAATGTAGCACTCCCGAGGATTGAAATATCGGTCGCGGCTAGCCAATTATACCTGGCTACCTGAGTTGCCTTTACTTGTGCAACGGTTTGCGCGGCGCGCGCCGGCGGCCCAGGGTAGCCGTTGGAATCCTTAGGCCAGTTGTGCCCGGTAGTCGCCATGTCGATGGCATCGGCATTTTTGGTCCAACCGATCCACGTGGTTGCACCAAGGCTTGTACTCATCGTGGGTGCTACTCCCAAAGCACTATTGCACGCTGACATGTGCACCAGAGTTACGCTCAAACCGCCTGCCATTTGAGCAGGCCCATAAAGGTCACAGCTAGTGCTCCAGGGTTTGTCTGTGCAAATTCCAGCGAAGGCCAGCTGTGGGGGCGTTGTATTGGGCGTTGTAACACCGTGACCCAGGAACCACCAATAACGCTGCTCGATCAAGTAGGAATTGGCTTCGTCATTGGACAGGCTCGTCTCTTCTGTCATATCTGTAGCACCAAGCAACGTGTCGCAATCTGTCGCGACGTCCTCCACAAAATAACCGTAGCCAAACCATCCGTAGTAACTCGAGGTGCCTTCCCAACCAAGGCAAGGGGAAGCCGCAAACAAACATATCATACATATTGCGACACCAATCAGTCGAGAGCGCTTCATTTGGATCTCCTTATCTTACTCGTGGAATGTGAAAAACATCATTTGGCGCTGAGGACCAACGCATCCAGAGAAATTTCCAGTTCCCCGCGGGCATACGCGACCTCGCTCAGAAGCCTCATGCTTCCGGGGAAAGACTCGCCGCGTTCCAGCAAAGACTTCAGGAAAGCGTAAGCCTGCTCTTTGTCTGGCGACTTCGTCAGATTTCGCGCTACACCGCCATCTGCAAACTTGGCCAACTCGATCGAAGAACGTTTCGATGCCGCGTCTGCAAACAAAGTTGCGGCCTCATGGAACTCGCCGCTAATTTCAAGGGCGAGCGAATCCCGTGCTTTCGACATTGCCTGAGGATGGCTCTCTGTAGGCTCAATAGCATCAAGTGCTTCAAGCGCATTGGACAGCACTGCTATCGCATGTGGCTGACGAGCATCTCGTTGCACAAAACTTGGATCCGCCCCGCACTCGCAATGGTAATCATCATCTAACCATTCGCATAGCGGCCCGCAAGCCCACGTGAATATCCCACAAGATATACACCCCCACGCCACCATTGCCAACATGAGTTTCTTCTTCATTTCTGGCTTCTCCTTTCTCGCTTTTGCCAAGCCTTCTGCAAAACTCGCAAGTCCTTGTGTTCCAAGGACTTACGACAGTATTTTCCTTGCTTTTTTCTCCAGAGGCTGGTATAATGTAAGCCATTGAAAACAAAGGACTTACGCCAACCCCTGGAGAGAAAAACATGGAAAATGTTCAACTGTCTTTCTTCTACAATATATAAGGCAATCGTGGCCTCGTCGGATTTCTACCGCAAGTACAACGCGATCTTCTCGGCCCTCGACCCCAGTTCTTTCTCGGGTGCCAACGAAATCGCCTGTTTGTCAAGGCACTGCGCATCCGTCGATGGTGACCCTGCGCCTTGATACACCCTCGGACGCGGGAAAAACCATCATTTCTTACTGTTCAGACGGCTTCACGAGTCTGAAGCTGCCTCTCGGCCGACATCACCTCAAAGCTCGTTGAACTTCACGAGCGTATTTCAGAAGCCTTAGAATCCAGCAGAACTGGCCAAGGGATCGGACACGGCGTCCGCTCCCACAGATCGTCCGCAGAGGTTCTCTTCTACGGGTAGCACCTTCGTTATTCCTATTGTCAATAATCCAAGGGCGAAGTCTACGGCAGCAGCCGCCTCGCGTCGCTCTGCATAGCCGCATCACTCTCAAGGACGAAAAGGGAAAGCAGCAGGAATAACTTCCTGGCAGCGCCGCCAGCTCTTGTGAATGGTGTCGCCCGCATCGTTGCCGACATTCGGATCCTCCCAGACCACGCCGAACCTGTCAACTACGCTCCTGAATTGTTATGAAGATCATACCTCATGAAATCGCAGTTGTCAAGGGGGTTTTTCACTTATTTTGAGCTTGGACGATCTAAATCATTGCAATGCAACGCTTTAGCCAAGAAAAAAGAATTTGGATTTCTAAAAAAAACGGCATTCAGCCGTCATAAATCAGCGCTATCAAGGTGCCAAACAGGGCTTGCCGTGGCTCTGAGAATCTGAAAACATAGGTGCTCTCATTCCAGGAACAACGCCTGTACAGGCCGGAATCTCGTGGACACACCGTAAGCCACGATGCCTGCTTTCCTCCTGGTCGCCATTGGCTTCTCGTGCCCGCCCTACCCCGCATTTCTCACACCCCCCATGAAAATCAGGCCACTTTCTGCTATAATATATTGATATTAAACAAGTTACATTAAGGCAAGAAGAGCAGCCCGATGAAAACACATTGCACCAAACACCGCAGGATCTTCGAGCGCCTTGGGCGCCGTAAGTAATGTCGCCGCCGATTCCGATGGCAGGCAGATGACCTCCGATGCCGGAGCTCTGCTGTTGGACAAGGCCGACGAGCACCGGCGTGGTCTTGCCATGGACTTTGTCCCCTTGTGGTTTACACACTACCCCAAACCGGGCAAACATTCCAATTCCGTCTGAAGCATGACAATGGTGCCACCGCCTCACGAAGCTCAGGCCGCACTGAAGCCGATCATTCGTTTGTGGTCGGTCTGGATTTCCTCCAGGGCGG
>JABMSA010000260.1 GCA_013202185.1 Planctomycetota bacterium | reverse complement strand
TGACCATCGGGCACTTTGTGCTTGTAGAGCATGGCGTGCTTGGCCGTGTACATGCAGCATATCTTGGAGCAGTAGGGCTTGTGGCCCACTTCCTCACGCGAGCCCACGCACTGTATGAAAACGCACGTCTTGGGCTGCTCGCCGCCGACGATGCTCCCGTTGTCGTTGTATTCGAATGTTGACGGCCGGTAAAGTTCGCCGCTAGTCGGCCCGCTGGCGCTCACCATCCTCTCGAAGTCCATGCTGGTGATGACGTCGGGGTATCGGCCGTATCCGTATTCCTCGTAGGCGCCGGGATCGGCCAGCTCGTAGCCTGTGGCAACGATGATCGCGCCGACTTTTTCCTCTATGATCTCATCCTCGTTGTCGTAGTCGATGGCGTTTGGGGCGCAGACCGTGGCGCAGGCCTTGCACCCGCCGGTCTGGAAGTAGATGCAGTTGTCGCGATCGATTACGGGCTTGTTGGGCACCGCCTGCGGGAAGGGAATGTACATGGGTCGGCGCGAGTCGAACCCGCAATTGAATTCATTGGGCAGGCGATCCAGCGGGTGGGTGCAGAATTCGGCGGGGTCGATACAGCCGGTGGGGCATACGAGCGCGCAGGCTCCGCATCCGATGCACACGTCGCTGAGTTCCTTGTAGGGCGTCGATACCTCGCGTGCCGATCCGCGCCCGGCAAAGCAGGTGCTGCCTACTCCGATCACCTCGTTGCACACGCGCACGCACAGCCCGCACATGGTGCACTTTTCATCCCTCTTTTCAAAACGCGTATCGGCCACGCCGAACCGCGCGGCCATCTCGCGGACCTCTTTGACGTCGGGGCATCGCGCCAGCAGCAGCTCGAGGGTCATCCGGCGCGAGCGCCGCACGCGCTCGGTGTCTGTTTGCACTACGAGGCCGTCTTCGGCCGGATATGCGCACGCGGCGGCAAGGCGGGTACGCCCCATGGCCGTTACTTCGACCACGCATATCCGGCACGCGCCGGCGCTGGGCACGGCCTTGTTGTGGCAGAACGTGGGAATCTCGATGCCGCATTCGATCGCGGCGTCGAGCAGCGTCGCGCCGTCCGCTACCTCAACTTCCTGGTCGTTGATGATTACCTTGGGCATTTGTTGCTTCCCATTCGCCGCCGGTTTGCCGGCGTCTATTCAGTGTAAACGGCATCAAACGGGCACGTTTCGAAGCACACGCCACACTTGATGCACTTCTCTCGATCGAGCGTGTGCGGCTGTTTCTTTTCACCGGTTATGGCATCCTGGGGGCATTCCTTGGCGCAGCGTTCGCATCCCTTGCAGGCGTCGGCGTTGATGCCATACTGGATCAGCGCCTTGCATACGCCGCCGGGGCACTTGTGATCTCTGATGTGCGCCTCGTACTCGTCACGGAAGTGCTTGATGGTCGACAGCACGGGGTTCGGGGCGGTGCCACCCAGGGCACACAGCGAGGAATCCTTGACGTATTCGGCAAGCTCCAGGAGTATGTCGATGTCGTCGTCTTTGCCTTCGCCCGCGCAGATGCGCTCGAGGATGTTGTGCATCTGCTGCACGCCTTCGCGGCAGGGGTTGCACTTGCCGCATGATTCGTCGGTGAGGAACTCGAGGAAGTACCTGGCGACGTCGACCATGCAGGTTCGCTCGTCCATCACGATGAGGCCGCCGGACCCCATCATGCCGCCTGCCTTCACGAGTTCGTCGAAGTCGACGCGAAGGTCCATGAGCGACTCGGGTATGCATCCGCCCGACGGGCCGCCGGTTTGAACGGCCTTGAGCTTCCTGCCTTTCTGAATCCCTCCGCCTATGTCGTAAACGATCTCGCGTAGGGTCATCCCCATGGGCACTTCCACGAGGCCCGTGTTGTTGACCTTGCCGACGAGCGAGAATACCTTGGTGCCCTTGGAACCTTCGGTGCCTATTGACGCAAACCACTCGGCGCCGCGATCGATGATGACCGGCACGTTGGCCCAGGTTTCTACGTTGTTGATGTTTGTGGGCTTGCCCCACAGGCCTGACACGGCAGGGAAGGGCGGCCGCTGGCGCGGGCTGCCGATGTTGCCTTCGATCGAGGCCATCAGGGCGGTTTCTTCGCCGCAAACAAATGCGCCCGCCCCGCGGGTCAACTCGAGGTCGAATGAGAAACCGGTGCCCAGGATGTTCTCGCCGAGCAGCCCGTAGTCGTGGGCTTGCTCGAGAGCTCTGGTGAGGCTGCGAATGGCCAGAGGGTATTCCGTACGGACATACAGATACCCATGCGTTGCCCCGATGGCGTAAGCACCTATGAGCATGCCTTCGAGCACCGCGTGGGGGTGGCCATCCATGATGCTGCCGTCCATGAATGCTCCGGGGTCGCCCTCGTCGCCGTTGCAGACGATGAACTTCTCGTCGCCTTCGGCCATGCGGCAGAATTCCCATTTCTTCCCCGTAGGAAAGCCTGCGCCGCCTCTGCCGCGGAGGCCCGATCGCTTCATCTCGTCGATGACCTCCTCAGGCGCCATCTCGGTCAAGACCTTCACCATCGAGGAATAGCCGCCTACGGCGATGTAGTCTTCGATCCTGGCGGCATCAATCTTGCCGCTGTGGCGGCATACGACCCGCTCCTGCTTGGCATAAAACGGCACCTCGCTCTCGAGCTTGTATTGTTCTTTCGTGCGAGGATCCGTATACAGCAGGCTCGGGATGATCTCGCCGCCGATCACGGTCTTCTCGACGATGGCCTCTACGTCTTTGAGCCCCACCTTCTGGTAGAAGATTCCTTGCGGCAGTATAACGACCAGCGGCCCCTTTTCGCAGAAGCCGTGGCAGCCCGTAACTTTCACGGGCACGTCGTCGCGCCCTTGCTTGCGAACTTCTTCTTTGAGCGCTTCGGCGACCGCGTCAGACCCATTCACCTTGCAGCCTGTGAAACCGCATACGGAGATCACCGTCTGGCGGGGGTCCTGCCGCAGGCGGAGGAATTCCCGCAGCTCGCCGAAAGCTTCAACCGTGTCGAGGCGTGTTAACGTTGTCATCGAAGTATATATCCAAGGGCCAACGTCCGAAGTCCAAAAATGCGTGTGTCAACGATCATCCAGCGGCTTCCATTTCCGGTCGAGAGGCGTCGGCGCTCTCAATTCCTTCGAGCGCCTTCAGCAGTTTTGCCGTGGTCATCTGGCCGTGGTATTGATCATCAATCGTCACCACCGGCGACATTGCACAGGCGCCGAGGCAATTGACGCGCTCGAATGTGAACTGCATGTCTTTGGTAGTCTCGCCGTCGCGAATGCCCAGCTCGCGTCCGAGGGCATCGACGAGCAGTGACGCCCCCTTGAGGTGGCAGGCCGTTCCCTGGCACACTCGAATGATGTGCTCGCCGCGAGGCTCCAGAGTGAACGCGTTGTAGAACCGTGCAACACCGTAGATCCGGCTGAAAGGAATATTCAGCTTTTCACTGACATAACGTAGCGCGTCGGCCGGGAGGTAGTTGTAAGCATCCTGAACGTCCTGTAAAACGCCCAGCAACACGCCTCGGCGGCCGGCGGCCGGGTCGAGTATCTCGTCGAGCGTCTTCTTCATGTCGGCATCGAGGCGGTCGGCCACACTCACGATTACAGGTATACTTATCTTGTTGCGCGACAGGCAATAGTTGTAGCAGTCGCCGCAGCCGGTGCACTTGTCGATGTCTACACTGCGGGCTTTCTTGCGCACTTTCACTTCGAAGTTGCCGATGTATCCGCCTACCTCATCGATCTCCGCGTAGGTGTAGAGCTTGATCTTGTCGCTCTGCATGATGTCCACCATTCGTGGCGTGAGGATGCACTGCGAGCAGTCGAGCGTGGGGAACGTTTCATCCAATTGGGCCATGTGGCCTCCGACTGACGGCTCCCTCTCGACGAGCACCACCTCGTGGCCGGCGGCGGCAACGTCGAGCGCCGCCTGGATGCCGGCAATCCCCGCGCCGATGACCATCACCCGTTGGGTGACCGGCACCCTGACCGGCTCGAGGGGCTGGTTGCGGCGGACCTTTTCGACCATCATCCGGACGAGGTCCTTGGCCTTTTCGGTTGCCTGGCCCCTGTCGGTGTGAGCCCACGAGCAGTGCTCGCGGATGTTGGCCATCTCGAGCGTGTAGGGGTTGAGGCCCACGATCGCGGCTGTCTTTCGGAACGTGGCCTCGTGCATCCTGGGCGAGCAGGAAGCCACCACCACCCCAGTGAGGTTGTCTTCCTGGATCGAGTCGGTCATGATTCGCTGACCGGGGTCCGAGCACATGTAACGGTAGTCTTTGGATACAACCACTCCGGGCAGTTGGCCCGCGTATTCCGCTACGGCCGCGGCGTCAACCATCTCGGCGATATTCGCCCCGCACCAACATATGAAAACGCCTATCCGAGCCATGATCAGGTATCATCCTTCATGCTTTTGATCACAGGTAAACGCTACCTGCGACCAAGCCTTTTTCAGCAAGTACAGGCATAGGGTCCACAATGAGCCTATCGAGGCACACTTGCTCGGGACCCAGCCCCAGTGCAAGCGCGAGCAACTGAGTAAAATAGAGCACCGGAATTCCCAACTGCCGTCCCAGGCGCGCTTCTGCGTCGGTCTGGTACATGTCGAGGTTGGCCTGGCAGAGGGGGCAAATAACCGCCAGGACGTCTGCGCCGTTCTCCTTGGCAATATCGATAACGTCGCCGCTGAGGCGCACTACGGTACGGCCCTGTGCAAGGGTCAGCGCGGCCCCGCAGCATTCGGTCTTGTAGGGCCATTCCACCGGTTCGGCGCCCGCCGCTGCCATGAGGTCGTCCAGCATGCGAGGGTCCTCAACGTTGTCAATGCGCAGTTCCTCGGGCATCCGCGCGATGAGGCATCCGTAGTATGAGGCGACCTTCAGGCCCTTGAGCGGCTTTTGCACGGCGGCCTTTATTTTTTCCAGGCCCACGTCCTGTGCGAGCACTTCGGAGATGTGCAGCACGCGCACGCTGGCCTTGTAGTCTTCTTCGATGATGTCGTTGATCTGCGCGAGAAGGTCGGGATCTTCCTTGAGCTGATGATTGACCTGCTTGAGGCGATTGTAGCACGCAGCGCAGCATGTGAGGACGTCGAGTCCCTGCTTTTCGGCTGCGGCGCAGGAGATGGCCGGCAGCGCCGCCGAAAGCAGGTGGCTGGTGGCGTGGGCGGGCGTGGCGCCGCAGCAGACCCAGTCGTTGATCTCTTCCAGCTCAACACCCAGCGCGTTGAGCACTCCCTCAGCCGAGCGCGCATATTCGGCGCCGGTGGACAGCAGTGAACACCCGGGATAGTAGCCGTACTTCATTTCTTCTCTATCTCCTCGATGCGTTGGAAGACGCGCTCGAGCCTTTCGATCCGCTCGATCTTATGGGGCATGATGCCGAGCTTGCTTCTGAGCACGAACCACGGTGCTTTGATGACATTGGTGTACAGCCTGCCCGAGTTAATGTTGTAACTGCCCATCAGGGCAACTTCGCTGAGGCGGCCGAACTGCCGAACACCATCGAGGAACGACCGGAAAAATGTCCACACCGTATCCCCCTTGCCGGGCGGACTAATCCCTTTTCGCTCGGCGAACGCGCGCAGCGTATCCATGATGCTGACCAGATCGATGCCTATCGGGCAGCGGCTGGTGCACGTGCCGCACGCGGCGCAACACCAGATGGTTTCATTCGAGAGCGCCTTGTCTTCGAGCCCAAGCTGCACGAAGCGAAGAACGCGGCTGGGCGAGAGGTCTAGGTCCGGCTGCACCGGGCATCCGCCCGTGCACTTGCCGCACTGGTAGCACGCGCTCACGTTTTGGCCGCTGTGCTCTTCAACGGCGGCCAGGAATTCAGACTGCAATGCTTTGCCGGCGAGTTCCAATCTCATTATTTGCGCTCCTCCCCGTTGAGCAGAGCCACGCACTCATTGAGTTCTTCTTCAGCAGCTTCCAGAATGGTTGTCACGTACATCATATTGTGGGCTCCGTAGCTTCCGTCCATGACGACGTGCGAGAGCTTCGTGCGAGCGGCATCGAGCTGGTTGTCGGCTTTGATAACCTGTGCCTCGGGGGCTTTCGTCGAACGCCGGAGGTCCTCGACCTTCTTGACATCCGCCTTAAGCTTGATGATCATGTCTTTGGTCTCTTGCTGCCACATTGCGAGCTGTTCGCCGTAGGAGTCGTCGGCGTGGCAGTTCACGCACGGCTTCGCCCCGGACGTCCTGGTGGTCACGGCAATCTCGCCTACCTTTTTTACCTGCAGATCGGTGTGGCATCCGTCGCACGCTACGCCGGCTTCGTACATCACATCAGGGGTCTTTTCGAGCTTGGGAATCGCAACGCCGGCGTATATCCTCTCCTGGATAGTGTGTCGCTGCTCGCCGTGGCAGGTACTGCAGTTGCTGGAACTCAGCAATTGCTGCGCCATCGGGCTTGTGCCGTGTTTGATTTCGTCGTGGCAGTACTGGCAATCGAAGTGCCCTTCGGACGTGTGCACAAGGTGGAACTTCGCCTGGTCTTCAATCTCTGCGGGCACCCGCAAATGGCACGATCTGCACCGTGAACGCGAGACGGCCCCATCGCCCTGCGTCACCTGGCTGTGACAATGGGTGCACTCGACCTCTTCCTTGCCCTTGAGAAATGCGGTGTGCTTGAATGTGTGTCCGGCGAAAGTGACGTCCTTCTCGGGAGCGGTGTGGCAGGTTTCGCATTTGCCTTCGGCAACGGAGCCGCTGCCCCGACCATAGAAATGGCAAGTCACGCAGGTCGCTTCGGTCACGCTGATGTGCTGGCCTTCCACGGCCTGGCCATGACAACTCACGCAGTTGAGAAGCTTGCCGCGGGGCTGTTCGCGGAGGTGCAGGTCGTGCCGAAACTTGATCTTGCCGCGGAACACCAGCATCTCCTTGCTGGGGTCCGTCTCATCGTCATCGTCATCCTCATAGTCATACTCGACATGGCACCCGGCGCGCGTGCATGAGCTGTTGAAGACCATCGAGTGAGGCTTGCCGCTGTACGAATGCGCAATGTACTTGACAAGCTGGACCATCCCGTCTATCTTGCCCTCGACACCTGCCTGTATGCCGGGCTCGTAATGGCACTGAACGCAGGCGACCTCCTCGTGAGATGAATGCTGCCACGACTCGTAGTAGTCGTCCATATAATGGCAGGCCGTGCAGAATCGAGGATGCATCGTGATCTTGATCGAATAGGCCGACACCAGCACGAGGATGAGGCCCAACACGGGCACGGCCGCGAGGGCGGCGCCCTGCCAGGTGAAGATCGTAAACGTGGGCAGCAGGCCCATGCGCTCCACCAGGCGCTTGGCGTGGGGCACCAGGAACAGCGACGCCACAGCCGCCGAGACGATCACAAGGTAAAACAGCAGGTCTTGCGTGAACGGAGTGGTGGTGGCCCTCACCCAGTCGTAGGCCATCAGCGACAAGGCCAGTGTCACAAGGCAAATGAACATTTCCTGGTGCAATATCATGAACAACAAGGCCATCGCGATTCCGTTGATAAGAAACACCTGCCACGAGCCTCCCGCCGCAGGCGCAAACAGGCTCACGAAGCCGCAGAAGGTTGTCAGCAGGCCGGCGCAGATATACAGAGGCGTTGGCCAGCCTTCCGCCTTCGCACGCTGGAATACGAATCCCACTGCGATCCAGGCCACCGACAGCAATGCGACCAGCGGGATCTGCTCCCTGTATGGCGTGCCACGGAAAGCCGACAGCGCAAACAGAACCGCAACGCTGATCCAACACGCGGTGCCGACGCGGAACCCCGCGTCCTTCCGGAGCCGCGGCATCAGCGCATAGAAAACAACAAACGGAATTGCAGGCCACAGCAGATTCGGCCCGCCCCCCGGCCACGCCTGAACCAAAGCGACGCATGCCAGCGCGATACCCGTGACATGGCCGACAACTGCGGCGCCGGCTGCCACTGCCGGTTGGCGCTTCTTTGCGGCCGCCGACAGCACGAACAGCGCAAGCACAACCGCCGCACCGGCATAGAGGCGCATGTCAACAGCGGACGTCAGCCCGCAGATCACAAGCAACGCACCCAAGGCAAACAGCACCTCGGCAGCCCAAGCCCTCAGGCTGGCGTGCCTCAGCGCCCAGGCCACCGCGTATGCCACGGACAACACGAGCACGCACACGCCGGTGCGGATAAGCCCCAAGCCACTCATCGGCCCCAAGACGAGCACGCCGACGGTTGCAAGCGCGCCCACGATGGTCACGGCCGAGTCAAGCAGATCGCGCCGGGTTTCACGTCTCGAGAACGCCGCAAGCAATATGCTGATGAATCCTATCGCGGTGAGCGCCTCGACGGTCGGGCCCACCCCGCCGACAGCCGCTATCACCACGGCCGCCACCGAAAGAATCAGCCAACTCAGGTTCGTGCCCCCCCGAGCAACCTCGCGGCCGCGCGCTCCGGCCAGGGCAGACCAGCCGCCGGCCACGGCCGCACCGGCCGCACACGCCACCCACGAGGCTGTGCCGTATCCGGCTGCAAGCAGCAGCCCGCTCACATAAATCCCGGCAACGGCAGGCCCAATGCCGCACAACACAAAACCGCCCCCCAGGCGCCACGCCAACGCGAGCACGCCTGCCAGCCCCACTGCGGCGCCAACAAGGCCCGCCTCGGGGCCCAGCATCCGCAAAAGCACATACCAGGCAAAGAAAGCCGGGAAAACGGCTGACTCCGCAACGCTCCGTTGGGCGGGCTCGTCGGCCGAGCTCTGCGCAATCCTGAAGAATTGCCACAGAGCACCTAGCGAAGCCACCAGGCATACCAGCGGCCACGTCATCGTGAACCACCTGGCGTCTGAAGCCAGGCCGCCAACGCCCATCAGCCCCGCGGCAATGAACATCGCCGCAGGCAGCACGAAAGTGTTCCGAACGCCTGTCGCTGCGTCACGCCGCTGACGGGCAATCGAGGCGAAGATCAGCCCGCAGACCAGCGCCGCAGAGGCTACGCTGGTGTCGCCAGGCGAGATGAACACGAGCAGCGCCAATGGAACGGCCAACCCCATCGACCCGAGAAACAACCAGCTACCCAGGGCCCTCTCAGACGTAGTTGCCCCGCGAACATCAGGGATGGCGCGCGCCAGCCAGGTGTAGGCTATCCACACCACCAGAGAAGTGAAGGCCCAGGCTAAAGGAAACGACCACCACGAGACGGCCGAACATAGAAGAGAGATGATAATCGCCGCCGCCGAACAGAGGTAGAAGTGACGCGATCGCGTAAAGCCGTCGCTGGCGTGGGCCTTGGCTGCCATGAATAGTGCCACCGCAGCCGTAGCCACGGCCGGTGTCCAGCAGTAATCGATCGACGTCAACGCCCCAACCCAGAGCATGCCGCCTGCCGTCAGGAAAGCGGTGAGAACATATATGTAAACAGCCGGCGCACCACGGACACAGTGCGCCAGGTAAAGCACAGCATACGCCAGTAACGTGATGCCCGCAACCTGCCTCAAGAAGCCCGACCCGGCCATCAGGCCATACACCTGCAGCAACGCCCACGTTGCGAACACCGCAACCGTTATATTCATCGCGCGCAGCACAACAACCGGGAAGCGCGGGAGGTCGGGCGCCTTCAACTCGAGCCGCCAGGCAACCAGCCAAAGGCCCACCACCAGCGGCACGGAAAGGAGAGGAAACAGCGCACCGGCAACACCCACGGCGTACCACGTGAGGAAGTACGCAACAGCGCCGAACAGCATTGTGCCGTAAAGGTAGTGCGCCCGGCGGGTGGCAATCGCGGCGGCCAGGTAGGGCAGAGAAAAAACAAATACGAGAACAGCCGTGAGTGCAGGATGCCTTGCGGCGAAATCCTTTGCCGCTACAAGCAAACCAAGGGCGATCAACAAGCCGACGTGATGTAGCGCCCCTGCGTAGAACGCCTGCAAACGATTTCTCATCTGACTGAGACCCTCCCTTGCCGCGAGACCGGCGGCTGGGTCAACAGGATGCCGAACACCAGATTTGGAAAAAGCGGTCCGAACTCTAATGCTCATAGAGCAAAACATGTGCCAAATGCATGCGCTTCCCGTAAAATCTCCTAACCCTTGTGCTCATCTAAGGTTACAAAGCAGCGGGGCTTATGGAGACCGGGCCGCGAGCTTCTCATGACTGGGAATATACGCAGTGAAGTTGCCAAAAGCGAGAAGCAATCGAGCCATCTATCGCTCACGCGCATCTCGTAACACCTTGACAGATCAAGCCTTGTCGCAGGAATATCCTGCCGCCTTCCAGCTTGGCACGCCATTTGCACGGGTAAAGGGTGCCGAGGGTGCATCCTCATCGAGGCCAATCCGCGGCAGCTTGCGCCGGTCAGCCGCACAACTCAAGCGTTGGAATGACCCGAAAGGACAATTATCTGATGCGCCCGACTGTTCTCATTGTTGAAGATGAAGAGCTATTCAGAAGGACCCTGTCAGCTACTCTGCGCGACGAAGATTACGAGGTCTACTCCGAACCATCCGCAACTTCGGCACTCAAGCTCCTGGAGCAGCAAGACGTCGACATCGTCATAACCGACGTCCGCATGCCCGGCATGGACGGCATCAGGTTCCTGGAGGAAGCCCGCCAATACTGCGACAGCGACTTCATCGTAATGAGCGCTTACGGCACCGTGGAGACCGCCGTAGAA
Organism: Planctomycetota bacterium; assembly: GCA_013202185.1. Lineage (GTDB taxonomy): Bacteria > Planctomycetota > PUPC01 > JABMSA01 > JABMSA01 > JABMSA01. The sequence continues at coordinate 283 of JABMSA010000260.1, read as the reverse complement.
GCGATGAAAAAAGGGGCCAGCGACTACATCATCAAGCCCTTCCTGTTCGACGACGTTCTGATGCGGTTGAAGCGCCTGTGGGAATATCGCAGCCTGGCAAAGCTCAACGCCGGCCTCCGCCAGGAGATCAAAGCCCAGCGCGGATACGCAGGGCTCGTCGGCGCCGGCGAAAAGATGCAGCGAGTCTATGAACTTATCGAGCGGGTAGGGCCGATCAACTCAAATATTCTCATCACCGGCGAAAGCGGCACCGGCAATGAACTCGTGGCGCGGGCAATCCATC
>JABMSA010000259.1 GCA_013202185.1 Planctomycetota bacterium | reverse complement strand
TTGCTTCCGGCCGGCGGACTTGACGTGCTGGTTGGCCTCGTCGTTATCGACGAACGTTTCCGTCACCCCGTCGAAGACCAGCTTCTGGTTGCCGGTGCGGTAGGCGATGTTGCCCAGGTGTTCCAGGCAGGCACTAAGATGGCCTTGCTCGACGTCGGCGTTGGGTAGCTTGCGGGTGCGGATGCAATCGATGAAGTTGGGGACGTGCCATTTGTCGGGCACGTCGCCGAACTGCTGGTCGGTGACCTTTCCGTGGGCGACCTTTACCTGCCATCCACCGCCGTGCCGGCCCAGGTACATCATTCCCTTGGTGCCGTAGATCTCGATGCGCGTGGAGTTCTGGGGCCAATAGGGAAACTCCTTGCCGGCGCGGATGTTGCCCGGTGTCTTGGTGCAGACTGGCGTGAAACCGGTGTTCTCGAAGGTAATGGCCATCTTGTCGAATTGGAAGCTGACGATGTGTACGTCGGGCATCTGACCGTCGTCGTCGTAACGCCAGCGCCCGCCGACGCAGGTGACGGAGTTGGGGTGGGGTGGATCACCCAACGCCATTCGGGCCAGGTCCAACTCGTGGATACCGTCGGAGGAGTTGCCGCCGGAGAAGTCCCAGTAGCCGTGCCAGTTGCGATGAGCCGCCGAGTTATAGGGACGCTCGGGCGCCGGGCCCAGCCACTTGTCCCAATCGAACCCTGCCGGCGGATTGCCGTCGGCCGGCTTTCGCAGGGGATAGCCGCCGTATACCGAGCCCAACATGTTGTAGACCTTCGCGTAGAGCACGTCGCCGAGCTTGCCTTCCTTGATGTACTCCCTGGCGGCAAAGGTGTAGGGGCCACTGCGGCTTTGGGTGCCGGCCTGGACGATGCGTTTGTACTTCCGGGCGGCTTCGACCATCTTGCGGCCTTCGCCGATCTTGCGCGAGATGCACTTTTCCACGTAGACGTCCTTCCCCGCCTGACAGACCAACACCGTACCCAGGGCGTGCCATTGCTCCGGGGTGGCGATCAGCACGCCGTCGACGTCCTTGTCGTCGAAGACTTCGCGCATCTCCTTTGTGAACTTGGGGGCGGACCCTTGGATCTTCTCCAGTTCTGCAACGGCACCGCCGCCGCGGGAGTCCTCCAAATCGCAGACGAATTTGCACTCGACGTTCTCCAGCGCGGCCATTTGCCTCATCACGTGCCTACCCCGCCCGCCGGCCCCCAGCAGGGCAACCACGACTTTCTCGTTGGCCGACTCGCCTCGCGCGGCGCTGCGCACCGACGCTCCCGCGGCCAGCACCGCTGCGCCTTGCACTGACTTGTTCACAAAATCCCTCCGCGTGATCCTTGACATGACGTGTCTCCTTGTAGAGGTGATGGATATGGTGCTGAGTATATCACGAATCCGTCCGGGCGGGCAAATCTCCAACCGGATATTTCCGCTTCAGTGCCTATCAGCACGAGTCGGCGCATCACGGGAGGCTCCGGGAGGGCCGTGGGCTGGCGTGGTAGTGCCACCACAGGACGTTTTAGTCTGTTGGGGGAGGCAGCTTCACTTCAAGACCGGCCGAAGGACCTCCAGCCGCTGGGCCGAAGCAGCACGCAAGAATGCCACGTCCGCTCCACCGATGATGATCTGATAGCCCAGCTCTACACAATGCTTGACGGACTGGGGACTGACCGCAATGCAGCCGGCGAGCTTGCCGTGTTTTCGGGCAGCTTGGGCCACGCGGCGGGTGGCTTCGGCGATCGGCTCGCTATCGAGATTCGGCGTATCCACGGGAATGCCCAATTGCACCTTCAAGTCATCCGCGCCGAGGAACAAGGCGTCCACACCATCGGTGGCGACGATCTCTTCGGCGTGCTGGACCGCTTCGGGAGTCTCGATTTGGCAGGCCAGCAGCAGTTCGGCGCCTCGGTAGTAGTCACGGCCAAGGAAGTCGATGGGGCGGCGGCCGCCGTAGGAGCGATTGCCGCGAGGGGGAAATCTCACCGCGTCGACCACCGCGTTGGCCTGCGAGGCATTGTTGACGATCGGCACCATAAGCGCACTAGGGAGCAGGTCGGCGTACATACCCAACAGACCCGGTTCCTGGCTCGGCGGCCGCAAGAGGGTATCTACGCCCACGGCATCTGCCGCACGCACGGTGTTTAGT
>JABMSA010000021.1 GCA_013202185.1 Planctomycetota bacterium | reverse complement strand
GTATTGCCACAGCACCTGGATCGAATGCCCGTGCGGCGCCATTGCGCTCGTGAACCACAGCTTCCCCTCGGCTCTGAAGGCATAGCTGGGGAAATTGCGCGCGTCGAAATCGGCGAACTCCTTGCTGTCCGGCCGGTAGAGAAGATTCGGGATCGTTATCTCGCCGGTCTTCCGGTCACGGCGAAATTCTATTCCTTTGTAGAACATCCGGCTGTCGTCGCCGGGGTCAATGCATCCTCCGCCGCCGTACTGCGTCGGCCCGTAAACCGCCTTCACGCACTTGCCGGTATCCACGTCCCACACGCTCACCCGCTTGGGGTAGTCGGTATGCTCGGCCACCCACACGCGCCCGAGCGGGCCGACCTCGACGCCGCTGGGGGAATCGAGATTGTCTTCGTCGAAAGGCCCGATCTCTCTGCGGCCCTTCGTGCCCAGCGTTTTCAGGAGCCGGCCGTCGGGCGAGTATATGACGACCTGGTGCAGCGGGTCGCCCTCGCCGACGTAAATATTCAGTTTATCGTCAACGCCCAGGCCCATCGGGTTCGTGAGCTTGCCTTCCATCAGCATCGACACTTCGTACGTTTCGACGTCGATGAGCACCAGGTCGTTGCCCGACGTGGTGATGACTTTTCCGTCGCCGTACTTGCGAACGCGCCCGGGTTTCTCGAGCGGGATCTCCTTGACAAGCCGCGGCAGCTCGGCGTCTATCTTCTCGCCCACCTCTTTCCAGCCAAAGCCGCGCCACGGCCCCGCGAGGTTCTCGGTGAGATCGTACACGCGGACGCTATTGATCTTCGTGCCCGAGATAAATGCCTTGTTGCCGACGACCTGGAAACCATTGACGTCGTCGCGATACCTCTGCGGCAGGTCGCGCACGAATATCCGGCGCGAGCGGTGCGTCTTGCCGTGCACCTGGATGATCACCTGCCTGTCGCCCATCCAGCCGCCCTCGGCCAGGTAAAACATCCACTCGCCGTCGGCGCATACCCAGCCCGGTTCAGCCAGCCAGATGCGGTACTCGCCCCACAGCTTGTTCATATCGGTATCGACCTGGATGATCGAATCGCCAGACTCCGCGAACGCCCCGAGCCACATAGTGTCGCCCTGCCGCGCCACGCTTTTCGGCGCCTCGTGATCGGCCAGCCAACCTCCGCTCTTGTCCGGCGTGTGCCACGGCACCACCTTCACCGGATACGGATAATAGGTGAACTTGTAATCGAGCAGCAGCCCCGGGTTGTACAGGCCGCGCCACGAGTAGCTGTCGGGCGTGAGGATCATGTCGCCGTCGATGGTCTTCAGGTCCCAGCCGGCAATGTTTTTGCCCGCAGGAAATTGTTCGCCGGCGACCGGATTGGCAACGACGTTTCCTTCGGCGTCGCGCACCTGGATCGTCACCTTGCCGGGTCCGGGTATCTCGAACGGTATGCCCTTCAGCCCGCCGACCTTCTCGAAAAACACCGGCGCCGGCGCGTCCTCCAGGTCCACAAGCGCAATCACCTCGCCCACGCTGAGCCGATCCACACCGCCTACCGACTTCACCCTGACAGCGCGGGTTCTTGCAGGCTTCTCGAGGTCGAGCATCTGCAGCGACCGGAACTTCATCGGCTCTGAAAAATCCCGGCCGATCGGCTGCCAGCCTTCTTCGCCTAATGCAAAACGCGGACTACTCTTGCCGACGTACGTCTCGATTACGCCGTTGCCAAGGCCTTTCTCCGACGAGCCGCGCCCGAGCATCAGGCCGGCGATCTCCTGTTCATTCTCCCACGCCAGCATGATCCATTCCGGCGATTGCTCGCTGATGGGCTCCTCATCTTCCTTTCGCTTGCGGCTGTAGAAATTCCGGCTGCGGTCGATTACGCCGTCGACCAGCGCCCACGACTGATTGAGCCCGATGACCGGCTGGAAGCCCCTCGACGGCTCGCCGGCCGAGCTTACCACAACGGCGGCGTTGGCCGCGACGTTGACCCGGCGGCGGCTCAGTATCCCGAAAAACACGACGGACGAACCGTACAGCCCAGTCTGATTTCCCCTGGTGATCATCTGCGGCTCAACGGTGATCCGCACCGCCGTGGTTTTCGTTCTTGGGGGAAGCGGAATGAATCGCAGCCTGTGCCCGCTTGGGCCGTTGTAAGCCGCGCCCGACCATCGGCCGCCGACCTCATAGCTCAGGCGGCACTTTCCGTAAACGACAACCGTGCCCACAGCTACCGGTTCCTTGAACCTGACCGTGTAGACATGCGGCGTCTTGCCCGCCTTCGGTTCGGCTTTCCAATCGAGAATCGAGGAGCCGTCTGCGAGCGTCGCGGGAACGGCGCCCGGCTCGGCGCTCGTGGCCGCAGTATCCACGATACCCTCGAGCGTGACGAAGCCGTTTTCCTCCGCCGACACCTCACCGGTCACGAGCGCCGGCACACAGAACGTCAGGCAAACAGCAGTAACAATTCGGTTCATTGCATCGCTCCATACATCCGCACTTCTACAAATCCATCCCCAATGCAACGGTCAAGATAGCGCGCTGCCTCTCGAAATGCAAGTACTTTACAGCACGTTGGAGAAAAGCCCCTGTCACTGCCACCGTCATGACGTCCTAATGTGTGTGTAATAGCTCAACGGGCTTGCCGTGGCGAGATGGTGTGTCATAATGACAATGTCCGCCGGCGTATATCTGCAAGCTGGAAGAGTGCAGCATCGCTACAAGATTGCATTACTTCCATCCTTCCACCTTTCCTTTTCTCTTCACTACGGGCACGAGGTGTTGAGCCCGTTGCGCACCGTGAGCATGTCGAGGATGTTGATCACGCCGTCGGTGTTGACATCAGCCTGCCAGTTGTCGCCGCTGTCAGGGTCTGTCTGAAGCAGGTTGCGGACGTGGATAAGGTCGAGGACGTTGACGGTGCAGTCCATGTTGGTGTCTCCTGGCGTCGCCCATTGCCTTGTGACGGTTGTCTCGGCTTCCGCTGCAAGCGCTTTCTGCTCTACGTTGCCGGCAATGTCCCTCGCGATGCTGTATAAGCCGTAGGTGATATCGAGTTCGCCCGTGAAAAGGACCTGTGTGTCGGTCGTTCCCGCTTGCAGGAAGGAGTAGTCGCCGCCGTTTTCAGATACGTGCACATCGTAGCTCTCGATCCCGGAGCCGGTGCCGTCGTCGCCGGACCACCGCACATAGAACACGGGCGCGGACGTATCCGGCAAGGCAGCGACTGCGCTCGTCGGCGCGATGGTGTCGATGGCGAGCGTCAGCACGGCATCGGCTACGGAGCTGTTGCCGCTTTCGTCCACAGCCGATGCATTGACGGTAGACTGGCCTTCCGGCAGCACGTTGGCCGCGGGCACGGTGTAAGACCATTGATCGGTTTCGCCTATCTCTATGGTATCGGTCTGGTCATAACCTCCCGGCCCCGTGATCACGACTGTCACCGTTGCCAGTGCTTCGGTGGTGCCGATGAGCGTGGGGGTGTCGTCATTGGTGATGTTGTCGCCGGGTGCGCCGCCGTCGCTGGACGGGTCGAGGCCCACGGTGATCGGCGGGGGAACCATGTCGGGGATGCAGGTTTGTGCGTCCGGAGTAATTGGAACTTCCTCGATGTTGCCGGCCGCATCCACGGCGATGCTGTAGAACGCATAGCAGTTTTGCTGCTCGCCCTCGAATATCGCGCCCGTGGCGGTGGTTCGCGGCAGCCATTCTTCGAAATCCTCGCCGTTAGTCGATAGGAAAACCTTGTAGAAGGCGAGGCCGCTTCCGTCGTCCTCGTCGTTACCCGACCATCGCACTTCGAATTGCTCGGCGCGAGTCTCAGGCGGCAGCGGCGAAACGGTGCTTGTTGGCGGGGTGCGGTCGGTGGACAGCACGTCGACTTCATACACCAGCGTGTATGAGCCGGTACTGTCGAAGTCGAGGATATGCAGCAGATGCTCGCGGTATTCGGGCTCGCCCAGCGGGCGTTGCGTGCGAGATGTTGTCCACGCGTTCTCGACCGGCAGCGTTTTGCCATCCGAGCGCACGACGCTGACGAGCCGAAACTCGTCTTCGCCGGGATCTGGCACGCGGAGGTATGCCCATCCCGAAGGCATCGCGGCGGTGAGCTCAACTTCGAAGTCTCCGGGCACGGGCGGGCCGTCGATGGAGCCATCAGTTACGGCGTTCACGGCCAGCACGGAACCGTCGCTACTGTGAATCGTGTCAGGCAAAACCTCGACGTCCGACACGTCATCTGTGAGGAAGTCAAGGATGCCGTCGTCTTCCGGCTCATGCACCCGCACGAGGTGGCTCATCAGGTGGATCGTCACCTCGTCGACGACGGACAGGTGCGGGTCGCCGAGGTCGTCCACGTGCGTAAACGTGGCGCTGTACTCCGTAAATGTTCCCTCCAGTGTAGCAGTCATCAGCCAGCGGGCAACTGCTGTTCTGCCGGCTTCGATATCGCCGAGGTTCACGTCGAGCAATGGCGAGACTGGATCCCCGCCGACCTGAGCGCCGATAATGCTGAAATCAACCAGCAGGCCCTTCTCGCGCTCGACGATCTCCGGCTGCTTGGATTCGATCCACACGTTCCGTGCAGCGCCTTTGCCGATGTTGGTCATCATCAGGCCAAGCGAGAAAGGTATGGCGGGCTCGATCCGCGGCGTGAATGGATCGTCGCTGTATACGTCGCGCTCGAGGAAATACTTCACGCGAAGTTTTGGGTTTGGCATCACAACGATAGGCTCTGGGAAGAGCGAGATAGACACTTGGGCGTCGCCGACGACGTACCTGAGCGTTCCACCCATGAAGTAACGCCTCGGTTCATTGGGCGCGGCCTCGCTGGTGGGTATGATAATCCATTGTGCTACGCCTGCCGCTCCCGCAGCGAGTGTGCCTGTTCCGTCGACGCCGGTGAGGCCGGACAGCTCCGGCGGGCGTATGCCGAAGAGGTCGTTTGCAGGCGCGCCGGCTTCGTCGGTTATCTGGATATCGACACCGACCTGCGTGAGCTGGCCAGCGGAGTCGTTGTCGATTTCGAGGGTGCCGGCGAATGCCGAGCGGGCGATGACAGCGTCCTGTCTGATTTCGAGCTTCACGCGGGCGCAGATCCCTTGTTCCCCCACAAGCTCCTCTACCAGCTTTTCCTCGATTTCCACAAGTCCGTCGAGGAGGTTGTCGTGCCCGTCTGCCATACTCGCCGCAGCAGCATCCGCAGCCGCCTGTAGTTTCACTTGGAATCTGTCAACAGCGATGAAATCAGTAGACTGGCCCGGGGGGACGTCTTCTTCGTTTAGTATCCCGATCTCCCAGTATTCAAGGGTGCGATTCCAGCGGTCGATCATGGCCTCCACGTGACCGGCGGTTAGTGGATCGGGCAAGGGCAACTGAAGTAAAGACAACCTCTCCGCATCCGAAACGGCCTCTCCCCCATCGCTCGCAGGTTCGATGGCTGAGGAGAATGCATCCGTCCACTTTTCAAGAAGAGCCCATTCTTCAGCTGAAACGTTCAACCATGCTTCATCTCCAAAGAATACTGTGAAGCATGCTGCGATAGCTTCGAGGCGGTCAATCTCGACTTCAAGCTCGGATGTAAGCGCTTGCATTTTCGCCGAAGATACGGTGATGGCATTGCCGGCACCCAAGAGGTTCTCAAGATGGTACATAAGCGCTTTGAAGCAAGCGAGGATGGTCCATACCTTCCCCAAAGGTACCTCCTTGCCCATACATGTTGGGACTACCTTATGAAAGGTCTTTATGACAGTCAGTAGACAGTCTCGCGAGAATAACGGCCGGCAATTCAGAAGGTAGTCCAGCATCAAGATTGAAACATCAAGAGCACAGCTTCCGCCTGGGACGAATCCGAGTACGCATTTCGTCAGATTCCACCACATCTTCAAACAATCCAATGGGTTCTCTACAATCGTGACACTCGTAGCGAAGGGGTAGATTCGACTCGTCCCACGAGCAGAACTGCCAGGGCTACTGCCACCACCTGAGCCACCGCCACTGGATGGACGCAGAGGTATGGAAGGAACCGGGGGTCCACCGTTGGGTCGGCCCGCGTCCGACACAATGACGGGCACTTCTCCGCCATAGTACCGGGGGCCTCCGCATAAGATGTGGTAGAGGAATCTCAGGGCAGGATGATCAGGAAGGCTTCCGGAGATAGTCCGAGCATCGGAAGCAGCGCGATGGAACACTATGGGCACGACGACGGTGCTTAAGGGCTGGAGTTCGCCTATATCTTCGATAAGCGGCGTCGCTACCCAGGCATCGTGCTCAAATCCTGTCAGGCTAAATCCGCTCGCGGCGACCAGGCCGTGGTTCGTGATTTTCAGATCCACCTGAACAGTGTCGCTTGTTACCTTCCTCAAGTCAATGAAAGCTGGTTCAACTACCACGACAGGCGCCGGCACGTTTGTCTCGAACACCGTTTCCACGGAGAATTCATACCTGTCCTCCGTCAACGTAGGCAAAACAGTCCACCGATGCGTCACAAGTTGCCGTGGCAGGTAAGCAACCACGACCAGAGTTCCCTCGGGGGATATGGATATCGTCCGGCGGAAGCTGCTATGACTTGCAGCGTCTACCCTGAGATCGTAGTACGCCTCCGGCAGGTCCGTGAACGTAGCTTCTCCGTTCTCGTCAGTCACCGCCTGGGCCAAGACTTCGCCGCTGTAGGGATCGCGAAGCAGGACATCCGCCCCCGCCACTTTCGGCTTGCCTTTGGCGTGGTAGGTGAATTCGTCTACTGCTATAACTTCCAGGTTGCCCTTCGCCTCGGAGACAACGCGGAACTTGAACGGTACGCTCAGCCAGCGCGAGTCGTCCGTCAGCACGAGCTTGCCGCGCTGGAGCAGCAGTTCCTGGTCGGCTGCGGGGCTGAGCACGAGCGTCACGGCCGTCGCCTCGCCAGGCTCAAGCGATGGAATCGTCGCAGGTGAAAGCAGCGACAGCCACGGCACCACGGGAAGCATCACGCTCAGCTCATCCGTGGGCGCGCCGCCGATATTGCGGACCTCGAACGAAACCATCGTCGTTTTGCCGCGGGGCATCCCCGATTCGAGCGTACCCGGGGTCGCGACCAGTTCCGCCTCGAGTGACCGCACACGCAGGTTCAACTGAAGGCTGGCCGCTGCACCTTCGGCGCTCGCAAACGTCACCACGACGCGTCCACCCGGAACCGCGGACCCCGCCGCTGTGAGCGTGTAGCCGACGACAACCGAACCCGACCCGGCCAGGTCGGATATCGGATCGACATCCACCTGCACTTCCAGGTTGCCCGGCATCTTCTCCACAGAAGCCGTCAGCCCGGTCAACGGCAGATCTGTAATGTTTGTCAGCGTCACCTCGCCCTGCAGCGGTGTGCCAGGTGTGAGGTCGTAGCCATGCTCGGAGACGTCGAGCTTCATCCCGAACAGGACGAACGTGTCCTGCACCAGGTCCTCGGCAACCCCCGGCCGGGCTGCCGCCACTTCGTAGGTTCCGGCTTCGTTCACGAGGGGATTGAAGAGGACCGAGAACGCGCCGCCCGCGTCCGTCTCGGCAGAGATGACCCTGCGGAAGCCGTTGCGCAGAATCCTCACCGAAACTGGCACGCCAGGAATTGGAGCGCCGCCGGCGCTCGCACCGCCCGAAAGCACCACGGCACTGCCGGCCGGGGCCTGGTCGACGTCCGCGCTCACCGTCACCTCGTAGCCCCAGACCAGAATCGTCACGTCGTCAACCGCGGCATTGTTACCCTCACCTGCGCTTTCAGAAACGACGTCGTCTGCGTCCGTCTGCACCACCAGCCAATACGTGCCCGGAGCGTCCGGCAGCCGGACCTGTGCCGTTTCTAAATACGACTGTTCCGCCCCGAGCAAACCTTCGTGGGCCGCTGCCCCCAAGAGGACGTCGTCGCCGCTCGGTATGTCGTCGTCAGACAGATACACTCGATCGATCCACGAGCCGTCTGCGTCGCCCGGCCCGTTGTTTGTCACTGTCCACGTTACCGCGACCTCCTGTCCCGCGAAGGCTTCTGGCTCAGCGAAGATGTTGGCGACCACGAGGTCCGGCGACGGCGGCGCGCCGATCGTAATCGGCTCGGCGGCCCTGCTGTTGTTGCTCGTGTCCGCCTCGAACATCACGTGCGTGAAGTTCGTCGTGACAACGATGCTGTACTGCCCGGCCTCGTAGCAGGACCCCGTCGGCAACGTCACCGTCATCGTCTCGGTGTAGCTCTCTCCCGGCATCAGGACACCGTTGAACGGCTTGATGCCCAGCGTGGCATCAGCGCACTCCGCCCCCGGCGCCGAAAGCGAAGCCCTATCGAACCAGCCGAACGCTGCCTGTCCCTCACCGACGTTCCGAACAAGCCACGTAATGGTGACTACATCGCCAAACAATAGATCAACGCTTGGATCAACCGCAACAGACTCGACAACGAGGTCAGGCTTCTTCGGGTCAAACTTGATCTCCGTCTGCTGCACCACCTCAGCGTGGCCGAATTCGTCGACCGCATAGTAGTGGAGCGTGTTAGCCCCTTCAGGCGCGGCAAACGCAGCGGAAGTGCCCGCCACCACCGTCTCCGCCTCATCGTTCCAGCGATAGCGGATCTCCTGCACACTGCCGCCCGCGTCCGTGGCCGTGAGCGTGATCGTTGGCGCCCAAATGACGAACCAGCCGCCCTGGCCGTTCGGCGCCGTGGGATCTGTCTCTGAGACTGTGACAGGGGGATTGAAGTCGATAACGAACGATTCTTCGGCCTCGACAGTCCTGCCTCTTGCCGTTGTGATCCTCGCCCGGACGGAATGCTCCCCCTCGCCCGTGACAGCGATGGGGCCGGCATACTCAGTCCAACCGGCATCATCCATCTTGATCTCGACCGACAGGATCTCAATCCCGTCGCCTTCCGTCACGACGGTGGCGGTCACATCACCTTCATACTGCCCGGCGTCGCCCACCGCGCCGGCAAGCTCGATTGACACGCTCGGCGCCGAGTCGTCGTGGTTGATGACCAGTTGCTGCTCATCTTCCGCCTGATCGAGTCCATCCACGGCAAAGTAGTGGAGCGTGTTCACCCCTGGCGGCGCGACGAACATGGCCGAATTGCCTTGCACCACGGTGGGCGTTTCTTCGTTCCACCAGTAGTGGATCTCCTTTGCGCCAATACCTGTGTCGGTCGCCGTCAGCGTGATCTCCGGCAGTGTGAGGAACCAGCCGTTGGAGCCGTCAGGAGCATTGGGCACGGTTACTGCCTGACTAGTTGGCGGATCGACGTCGATAGCCCCTTGTGCCTTGATATAGATCGATAGCCCTCCTCGGTTGTCAAACTCAGCACCCCAGTCTCCTGTATGGAAGAGGACATAGCACGGCTCTGGTACAACGAAAGGCACTGTTGGGGCAGCAGCAAGTGCATCACTGGGCGATGGGTAGGTTGTGCTATCCGCATGACCAAAGTAATCTCCCCCTGGCAGATAGCCAAACCACATATTCAGCCATCTGGAGCCATATGACCAGGCTGTCCACGCAGTGTACCTATCCTGGATTAGCTCCGCAGTATAGGTCCCAGACTCGAAAAACACTGACATTCCCCTCGTTCGTGCGTCCATATTGACGATGGTATCTGCACCCGCTCCAGCAGCCAAGAGACGCACAGACACGAGAGCAACAGCAGCCAGGAAATGGATCTTGCTCTTCATAGACTAGCGGCCCCCTTTCATTTCTACGGACGGCTCCCTGAGCCATAGGCTATGCTGCCGGCATTGCCTGGGCTCGACCTCGTGGAAGCGATTCCCGCGTAAACGGCGACAAAAGCGAACACGCCGGCATCCAATCTGATCCATCAGGTTGCCGGCAACATCGGCCGCAGCCTCCGGCGGCGACCACGTGAACACGAGTTCCGAATCATTCGTGATGCCGTCATCGGCGCACGCTCCGGTGTCGTCGGCAAAGGCCAAATCGCGCACCGGCCCTGGAATATCCGCCGCCCCAGCCGCGTTGCAGCAGACAACGTTGAGGCAATGGCACGCAAGCAGAGCCACAAGGCAAACAGAAGCATTCAGAATCGTAATAGCTTTCATTTCGTTGCTCCCATCAAGAAACCCACATTGCCGGGCACTATGTGGCCTGAGACAGACCACGCAAGAGAGGGCTCAGTACAACACCCGTGCGCAACATCATACACCATGAAGACGTGTCTGTCAAGGAAAAACTTTAATTTCAGCGTAGCTAACGGCGCGTAGTATGCTGGGGATACTGCACACTGGCGGGGAAGGCCTGCTCTTTCGTGTGCGGGGGTGGGTCTGAAAAGGAGATCGATATGATTGCGATACGGCCTACTGACGCTGTCGCTGCAACTGATCATACGTGGTCAGCGTGTGCGAAGGTAAAGGCGCAACTGCTCCACGGGCATCTAATCCACGCGCGCACAGCCGGCATTGCCTTCCAGCCGCAGCAAGACGGCCCTTTTTCGGTCATTTTCGCCTGCGCAAGCGGCGCCTCTCGCATATAATACGCCACAAACGCTCTTTTAGCAGAAGATTTCTGAAAAATCTTTTCGCCACTTCTGTCCACGGTCGTCATGCCATGTATTATTGTAGTCCGGAGG
>JABMSA010000258.1 GCA_013202185.1 Planctomycetota bacterium | reverse complement strand
CCGGGTCTACTGGGTGGCCATCGCCCTTCCGGACGCACACTTTCACTCCCTCGGGCTGTTGTTCCCTTGGCTCGATCCTGCCTGATCAGCCGAATCGCCACTTACGGACCCGTATGAGTGGTGATGTGGGCTTGTTATTACCCATAAGTGTTCGGCTGGATGGCCAGACTCCAGCCGTCTGTCAGGTCCGCGAGTCGCTTCCAACCTCTCCAGAGCGTGACTGTTCCGGGGGGACCGTCTCCATCTCTCGCCAGGAAGCCGCCGAGCCTGGCAACCCAAGTTACGGCTTCGGCGATCGTCGGCACACTTTCCGGCAGCTTCTGGTTCCGGTTTACTCTGAGGAACAGCACTCGCCACTCATGGTCTGCCAGGAGTGCTGTGCAGGGGGTGGTCGGGTCGGTTCTCGCCATGATGGTGATCATGAAGAGCCTCCAGGCCACTATGCTCATGACGGTGAGATACCGCATCAGCCGTTCGGCGTGTGCCAACCTGCACGCCTCGACTTTTAGGCCGGACTTCAACACCTTGAAGTACATTTCTATCCGCCACCGCAGGCAGTACCACCGGACCTTTTCGCGAGCTTCATCAAGGGACTTCACCGGCAGATTGGTCAGGAGCATCCATTCCAGGGGGTCCTCGTCAGCCGGGGGCTTGGGTTCAACGACATAGACAGCGGACATGTCGATGTCAGGTAGTTCCTCGCAACCATGCTTCGGATGGTTGCGCGGAGGGTTCATCAGGAAAGGCGCAAACCTTACGGTCACGGTGGCACTGCGCGCATCCCGAGCTTTGGAGTGCTTGGTCTTGTTCTTCTTGGGAATGTCTACAGTGAACGATCCAGCCCCGGGCTGGCTGCGCAGATGATCCCAGAGCTTGCCGACGCCCTTTTCCGCGTATCTGGACCTCCTGTTGACCGTCCTGTCTGCGCTCGCCCGAACCAGAACACGAGCTCCCATCTGATCGCTCAGTTTGAACAGATCGTAGAAGTCGGCTTCGCGATCGCACACGGTCACCATTCGAGTGTCGCCGACGGCCCCCTCGGCCGTCATCAAGGTTTCCAGCCATCGGTAGGTCTCTTTCTCCTCGACGGGCAGAACGTCTTGAACGTGTCTGCCAGCCGCGCTCCGGCGCTGCTTTTCCGGCCGCAACTTCCGGGCAAAGATCTTCTGCGCCAGCAGTCCCAGCGGCAGGCCGCCTGTGGTTACCGCCAAACAGGTGTGCATCACCAACCCATTGGAGTAGATCTTCTCAACGTTCTTTCCCTTCTTCAGGGACATCCTGCCGAGTCCCTCAGTCTTTGGGTGGCTGGAGTAGACGCAGTAGCTCGTGTCCTGAATCGCCAACACGGTCTCGTGCCTGCTGGCACGCGCGACGGTTTTGCGGCGGTGGGCGGCCAGAATCTCACGCACATCAGCCTTCTTGTTCTGGAAGAAGCGGTACGCGGCTTTGGTCTCTGCCCAATCTTCACATGCCTGGTTGATGGGGCTTTCCGGAGATTCTGAGAAACTCTCACATATCCTGGCAAGCCTTGCGTTGAGCCTCTGGTCGCCGAGGTCAACGTCCGCAAATTCTTCAGCCGCCCATCCCGTCCTGTGCCCGGTTCTCATCTTGCTCCTCCATCCTGGTTCTTGACTCTCGCGGAAACAGATGTATAATATACATCCATACACCGAGAAAGGAGCAGCCAATGAAGGATCCATTGCGGAGACGGAGTGCGCTCTTGGGGAAGCTGGAAAAACACACGGATTTCGTGCGAGGTTCCGTCAGCAGCGTCTGCGCCAAATGCAGCAGGGCGCGCTGTATCTGTGAGAAGAAGACCTCGCGACGGGCGTACCGGCTGACCTACAAGGACAGCCAGCAGAAGACGCAAATCGTGTACGTCCCCCGACGCAGACTGCCGGAAATCAGGAAGATGATCGCCAATCACGCCAGACTACGGAAGATCCTGGCGCAACTCCTCGAGGCGAACATCGAAATCTTCAAGAAGGGGACAGGGAGTTAGAATGCCCTGCATTTGTGGGTAATAGTAAGGTGATGTGGGAGGGCCCCGTCGCGAGGCGGGGTCCTATCCCGATCGGATCTGGCCCCATCGAGTTCATCGTAATACCGCACGAGCAGTTCATCCGTGCGGTTCCCACGGAATGCGATCATGGCGAGGCAGATGTTGCTTGCGGCGAGCACGGCGGCTATCCCCAGCATGATTCCAAGCGTTGTACCGACCGCCATGCCCGTGGGGAACCCCCGCCGGGCGTCTCCAAGGAGAAAGAAAAACCAAGTATTGACCCCTGCGGTCAACCCGAGGAGGGCTAAGCCGCTTAGGATGTGGAGCCACCCTCTCAACTTGGACGCTCCCAGGCGCTTCCGGACCAGATCAACATACTCCCGTTCCGAGATCTTGCTGCAATTGATGTGGAGCGGGATGCCCAGAATCGTTTTCATGCCTGTTGTCCGAACGTGTGGCTCTGCGGCCAGAGGAATCGACGGTCCGCAGAAGCCGGTGTTAGCGCAACCTTTGTTTGGCGCTGCCCGTCACTTTCGGCGTAACACACGTTCATCGGACAGATCGAGGGCCTTCGCGACGTCTACGT
>JABMSA010000257.1 GCA_013202185.1 Planctomycetota bacterium | reverse complement strand
GTTTCAATCCACGCTCCCGCGGGGGGAGCGACTACTGTAGCGGATTCCTTTGCCGGCACACGTTTTCTCGAACCGGTCCGCGAACCGCCCCGCGAAACTGCCTGCCGGCGCTCGTCGGAGCCGGTCGATGTGGCGTTTCTTGTGTGAAGGCAATGACTTGTACTGTTCGCGAACCCCCCGGGGCTTTGGCGCGCGCCGGGGGTTCGCGGAAGGTGTTCTTATACGATCAGCGGGCCCTCCGGATCGATGGAGGGTTTCGCGCCGACGTGCTCCACGCGCCGCCGCCAATTCTTGCCGAGGAAATAGAAGCGAAGGCTGTCTTCCTCTTCGTTGATCTCGTCGATCAGCTTGTTGCGCAGCGCCGCCCACTGAGCGGGGTCCAACAGGCACTCGAAGACGGAGTTCTGCACGCGCTGGCCGCGATTGACACATGCCTTGGCTACGCGGCTGAGGCGGCGGCGGCCCTCGGGCTTGATGGTGGAGACGTCGTAGGTGACGAGTACGAGCATTGATGCTTCCTTTCGGTTTCTGTGTTTCAGTTGCCG
Organism: Planctomycetota bacterium; assembly: GCA_013202185.1. GTDB lineage: Bacteria > Planctomycetota > PUPC01 > JABMSA01 > JABMSA01 > JABMSA01. The sequence continues at coordinate 1,822 of JABMSA010000257.1, read as the reverse complement.
TTTCAATGCACGCTCCCGCGTGGGGAGCGACGTGTTTCAGTTGTCAAAGAACGCCATGACGGGCGCGGCTATTTCCAGATGAATGGCGGATAGCCGTCGAGGTCGCCACGGATGTGCCTGGCCAGCAGCCTCGCCTGGATGTGAGGAAGCAGGCCGATGGTTACTCGCTCACCGGCGAAGGGGTGTTCGAGTTCGTCTTTCTTGCGCTCCTGATAGGCCACGAGCACGGTTTTGCGGGTGGCGTCGTTCATGAGCACGCCGCCGGTTTCGCCGCGGGTGAAGCCTTTGCCGCTCACCTGCCTGAGGTTGACGAGCGATAGCACGAGGCGGTCGGCGAGGATTGGCCGCAGCTCTTCCATGAGGTCGAGGGCCAGGCTGGCACGCCCCGGCCTGTCGCGATGCAAAAAACCTACGGCGGGGTCCAGGCCCACGGTCTCCAGGGCCGAGCGCACGTCGTGCATCAGAACCGTGTAGAGGAACGAGAGGAGCGCGTTGAGGTTGTCTTGCGGCGGACGGCGGCTTCTGCCGGGGAATGGGAAGTCTTCTTTCTGGCTGGTGACCATCTCGCCGAATACGGAGAAGTATGTTCGGCCGGCGTCGCCTTCCATGCCGCGGATGCGGTCGAGCGGAACGGCGCCGGTGCAGCCTCTGAGGATGGCGGCGAGGCGATGGGCGGCCTGCCTGATGCCGGGCGCGCCGGGTGTCTCGGGGTGGTCGCGCAGTGCCCGCTGGAGGACGGTTCGGCAGTTTGCGATTTTGCCGGCAACGACGGCTGCGGCCACGTGGGCGCTGCCTGCGGGTGCGTCGGCCCGGCGGTATTGCTCGCGCCGCAGGAGCACGTTGCCGGTGGTGGGGCCCTGCACGCGGGCGAGGAAGCGGCCGCGCTCGGTGAGGAAGCTCAGGGCTACGTCGTGCTCGCCGCACAGGCCCATCAGGAAGGGGCTGCACGATACCTGCCCGAAGCAGACGATGCCGCCGATGGTGTGGATGGGCACTTGCAGTTTGGTTTCGCCTTCGACCCGAACGAGCACGGTGTCGCCCTGCTTGGCGAGGTAGGCGCCTTGTGTCGTTACGAACAGCGTGTTGAGGTGACGTTTCATTTTACATCCAGGCTCCTGATCCGGCATCACAGACCCACCGACCCACCGGCACACAGGTGTTACCGGGGCTGGTGCTGAATTCTGTCGCCCCCTGCGGGGGCTTGCGGGTGGGGGAGCACATCTTCCACGGGCTTACGCCCGTGGCTAGGCGTCTGCCGCCCCCTGCGGGGGCTTGACGTTGACTTTGTTCCATAGTCTCATTGTCCTACCGACCTACCGACCCACCGACCCACCGACCCACAGTCAAACGACCGGGCGAAGAAGCCGGATCGACGACGACGACGAGGACGACGACGAGGACGATTGGCAAACACAGACAGACCCATCCGGCCAACAGACCCACCGACCCACTCACGGCGGCTGGTCGGTTATTCGGCTCACCGCGGCATCGAGGTAGCGTCGGGCCGATTTGGCTCGGCCGGCGCTGTTGGGCATGCACTCGGCGGCGAGCGAGCATTTGCGGCACCACCGCCCGACGTCGGCCTTCGGGGTGACGCCTGTGTCGATCAGCCCGTGCAGGCGGCGTGCCGCGGCTTCGGTTTCGGCGCGGAGTGCTGCGTCGAGGGGCACGTCTACCCGCCGGCGGGTTGTTCCGTAGAACAGCGCGCCGACGGGGATGTCGGCGTCGAGCATTTCCTGCAGGCACAGCGCCTGTGCGCATAGCTGGACTCTATCGCAGTTGTTGCGCTTGGGCTTGCCGCGCTTGTATTCGACGGGAAACG